>NZ_JBEXWB010000557.1:0-2762 GCF_040629645.1 Streptomyces sp. NPDC005899
CTGGAGTACAGAGGTGTGCTCTTCCGACCTGCCGAGGCCGCCCCGCGGCCACCGCCCCCGCGCCGGTCGCGGCCCTGGCCGCCGGCCTGGCCGCCGGCCTGGCCGCCGGCCTGGGCCTGCCGCTGGCGGGGCGGGCGTTCCCCGCCGCCCTGGCCGCCCCTCTCGCGCCTGGCCCCCCGGCCGCCGCCCTCCCCGGGCACGGCCTCGTCGTCCAGCCGCAGCGTCAGCGAGATGCGCTTGCGCGGGATGTCCACCTCCATGACCTTCACCTTCACGACGTCACCCGGCTTGACGACGTCTCGCGGGTCCTTGACGAACGTCCGCGACATGGCCGACACGTGCACCAGGCCGTCCTGGTGCACACCGATGTCCACGAAGGCGCCGAAGGCCGCGACGTTGGTGACGACGCCCTCGAGCACCATCTCCGGAGCGAGGTCGCCGATCTTCTCGACGCCCTCCCTGAACGTGGCGGTCCGGAACGCCGGGCGCGGGTCGCGGCCCGGCTTCTCCAGCTCCCGCAGGATGTCGGTGACCGTGGGAAGGCCGAACTTCTCGTCCACGAAGTCGTCCGGCCGCAGGGACCGCAGGACCCCGGTGTTGCCGATGAGGGCCGCGACGTCGCCCCCCGTACGCTTCACCATCGTCCGGACCACCGGGTAGGCCTCCGGGTGCACGCTGGAGGCGTCCAGCGGATCGTCGCCCCCGCGGATCCGGAGGAAGCCGGCGCACTGCTCGTACGCCTTCGGGCCGAGCCGCGCCACGTCCTTGAGCGCCCGGCGGGAGCGGAAGGGGCCGTGTGCGTCGCGGTGGGCCACGATGTTCTCGGCGAGGCCCGCCCCGATGCCGGACACGCGCGAGAGCAGCGGCGCCGAGGCGGTGTTGACGTCGACACCGACACCGTTCACACAGTCCTCGACCACCGCGTCCAGCGAGCGCGACAGCTTCACCTCGGACAGGTCGTGCTGGTACTGGCCGACACCGATCGACTTCGGATCGATCTTCACGAGCTCGGCCAGGGGGTCCTGCAGCCGCCGAGCGATCGACACCGCGCCGCGCAACGACACGTCCATGTCCGGCAGTTCCTGCGAGGCGAAGGCCGAGGCGGAGTACACGGAGGCGCCCGCCTCCGACACCATCACCTTGGTGAGCTCCAGTTCCGGGTGCCGTTCGCACAGCTCACCGGCGAGCTTGTCGGTCTCGCGGGACGCCGTCCCGTTGCCGATCGCGATCAGGTCGACGTGGTGTTCCCGCGCCAGCCGCTCCAGCGTCGCCAGCGACTGGTCCCACCTGTTCGCCGGCACGTGCGGGTGGATGACGTCCGTCGCGACCACCTTGCCCGTGGCGTCCACGACGGCCACCTTCACGCCCGTGCGGAAGCCGGGGTCCAGACCCAGCGTCGCCCGTGTCCCGGCCGGGGCGGCCAGCAGCAGGTCGCGCAGGTTGGAGGCGAAGACGCGCACGGCCTCGTCCTCCGCGGCCGTGCGCAGCCGCAGCCGCAGATCGATCCCGAGGTGCACGAGGATCCTGGTCCGCCAGGCCCAGCGCACCGTGTCACCCAGCCACTTGTCACCGGGCCGCCCCCGGTCGGCGACGCCGAACCGGCGGGCGATCATGCTCTCGTACGCGGACGGGCCCGGCCGGTCGGCGTCCGCCGGGTCCTCGGGCTCCAGGACGAGGTCGAGGACGTCCTCCTTCTCGCCCCGGAGCATCGCGAGGACGCGGTGGGAGGGAAGGGCGGTGAACGGCTCCGCGAAGTCGAAGTAGTCGGCGAACTTGGCGCCCGCCTCCTCCTTGCCCTCCCGGACCTTCGCGACCAGCCTGCCACGCGACCACATGCGTTCGCGCAGCTCACCGGTCAGGTCGGCGTCCTCCGAGAAGCGCTCGGTCAGGATGGCGCGGGCACCGTCCAGAGCCGCCGCCGGATCGGCCACGCCCGCGGCCTCGTCCACGAAGGCGCCCGCCGCGGAGAGCGGGTCGGTTGACGGGTCGCCCAGCAGTGCGTCGGCGAGCGGTTCCAGGCCCGCCTCGCGCGCGATCTGCGCCTTCGTGCGGCGCTTCGGTTTGAACGGCAGGTAGATGTCCTCGAGCCGCGACTTGGTGTCCGCCGCCCGGATCCGCGCCTCCAGTGCCACGTCGAGCTTGCCCTGCTCACGTACGGACTCGAGCACCGCCGCCCGGCGGTCCTCCAGCTCCCGCAGGTAGCGCAGCCGCTCCTCGAGCGTGCGCAGCTGCGCGTCGTCGAGCATCTCGGTCGCTTCCTTGCGGTAGCGCGCGATGAACGGCACGGTGGATCCGCCGTCGAGCAGCTCGACGGCCGCCTTCACCTGACGCTCGCGTACGCCGAGTTCCTCGGCGATCCTGCCTTCGATGGACGTCGTCACGGTTTCCCGACTCGCCTTCCCGTACTGGCTGTGCTGGCGGTGCGCCACTGGGGTGGTCCACCTGTGCGGTGGTCCCCTTCGCCTGCATTGTGCCGGGTGGCCGGGGGCCGTGTCGCGCGACGTCCTCGGACACGGCCCCCGCGGGGGCGCCTTACGCGCGCCGGGTCCTGCCGCCGCGCGAGGCTCCGCCGAACAGGCCGGCCACGAGCCGGAAGGGCAGGGTCACCACGGTGGCGACGGCCGAACCGACGGTACTCAGGGCGTTGGCGATCGCTCGGAACACGGTGTGCCTCCTTCGTTCGGGGGTGTACCCGCTCGCGTGCTCGCTGACCTCCCCGGTGAACGTGCCCGGCGTCAGCCCCTGCCGACCAGGCCGTCGGG
>NZ_JBEXWB010000558.1:0-2761 GCF_040629645.1 Streptomyces sp. NPDC005899
CTCCCCGACGGGCCGGCGCGCCCCGGTGGTGGGCGCCGCGGCTGCCTACGAGGCCGGCCCGCCGGCTTCGACAAGGAGACGTACAAGCGCGGGGAGCGAGGTCGGGCACTCGAGCGGCCGGTCACCCGATCAGGTCGCGGACCGCGCGCTCCGACCACCGGGCGCCCGCGCCTCGCGCGGAGGCGACGTAGGCAGCGACGGCGCCCGCGTCCCAAGCGCCCGCTGCCAGCAGTCCGGTCGCCAGGAAGCGCACGTAGTCACGAGAAGGTGCGACCGGGGCGACCTCGCTCGCGCTCCACGGGGCCGTGAAAGTGAGAACGGGCGCTCCGCCCATCTGCCCCGCACACACCAACGTCTCGTAACGACCGCTCCCGAGGCCGGCCACGCCCCGGGCGAGAACCTCGCTCAGGTCCAGGTCCGCGCCTGGGTCCCGGTACATCTCCTGGGCGGCGATGTCCGCGAACTGCGAGGCCGAGACGAGGTGCGCGCGTGCGTACACGCGCCCTCCACAGGTCGGATCGTAGAACGCCCGGCCGCCTCCCCAGACCGGCGACCGCGTGGCGAAGTACAGGGCGCCCGCGAGTTCCACGGGGACGGACCGGATCGGTGGTCGACGGTCTCGACACCCCGGATACAGCTTCCCCGCCCCCGGCGGCCGGCCGCCCTGGATGTAGCAGGCGAGCCTGTCCAGGTGCATGTTCGAGCCGTAGGAGGCGTACCAGACGTGTTCCGGAGCGGGCTCCTCCCAACGTGCCGGATCGATGCGATGCGCGTCGACCACGTGTCGTCCTGCTCCCACCTTCGGCCTCTCCTCGCTTGTCCGGCCGTGACGTCGTACGCCGTGCCGTACCCGCTGGCGTGTCCATCTCCGGCCGCCTCCGGTGCGGACAGGTCCCGGACCGCGGACGGCGAACGCCACCGGGCGACGGTACTCCTGCCCTGACCAGCAACGATCGGCGAAAGCGCTCTCATCGCCGCGTTCCGGTCCGGTAACAGCCGCTGCGCGTGTCACTGCCGTCACGTATGGTCCCAAGGAAATCCCCGGAATGTTGAACGCGTTCAGGGGGCTCCTGGGGAGGGGGATCGCGAGATGCGAGGTGGAGCGAAGGTCGCCGTCGTCGGCGGGGTGTTCGTGCTGGTGGCAGGCGGCCTCGGCTACGGCGCCTACAGCATGCTCGGCGAGGAACTGATCGGCGGCACGGACACCGTCGCCGAGTCCGCCGAGGTGAGGACGGGTCCGCCGACCGCGTCGGAGATCGAGACGGTCGCGAAGGACTTCCTGAAGGCGTGGGCTGCCGGCGACGCGAGCGCCGCCTCCCTGCTCACCGACAACGAGGCCGGCGCCGAGGCGTCGCTGACCGGCTACGCCGCCGACGCCCACGTGACCGGCGCGGTGATCACTCCGGGCCCGGCCGTCGGCGCCAAGGTCCCGTACACGGTGAAGGCGACCGTGTCGTACGAGGGCACGACCAAGCCCTGGTCCTACGCCTCGGAGCTGACCGTGGTGCGCGGCCTGACCACCGGCAAGGCCCTGGTGGACTGGCAGCCCACCGTCGTCCACCCGCAGTTGACCGAAGGGGCGACGCTGAGGACGGGCGAGTCGTCGACGGCGGCGATCGAGGCGGTCGACCGCAACGGCAAGGTGCTCGACAGGAAGACGTACCCGTCGCTCGGCCCGATCCTGGACACCCTGCGCGAGAAGTACGGCGACACCACCGACGGCTCCCCCGGCATCGAGACATGGATCGAGCCGGCGGACGCGCAACTGCCGGACACCACGTTGCTCACCCTCGCCAAGGGCAAGCCCGGCAAGCTGCGTACGACGCTCGACGCGGGCGCCCAGGCGGCCGCGGAGACGGCCGTGAAGCAGTTCAGCGGGGCGTCGGTCGTCGCCGTGAAACCCTCCACCGGCGCGATACGCGCGGTGGCCAACAACCCGGCGAGCGGCTTCGACGCCGCCATGCAGGGCAAGCAGGCTCCCGGCTCCACGATGAAGATCGTCACGGCCGCGATGCTGCTGGAGAAGGGCCTGGTCACGGCCGGCGGCCCCACCCCGTGCCCGCGGGAAGCCATGTACCAAGGGCGTACGTTCCACAACCTGGGCCACTTCGCGCTGCCGGACTCCAGCAGCTTCACCACGAGCTTCGCCCGCTCCTGCAACACGGCCTTCATCAAGCTCATCGACGACACGAAGAACGACGCCGCACTCGCCGAGGAGGCGCGTGACGTCTTCGGGATCGGCCTCGACTGGAAGACGGGCGTCACGTCCGTCGACGGCAGCGTGCCCGAGGAGACCGGCGGCGAGGCCGCCGCCCAGTACATCGGCCAGGGCACCGTCCAGATGAACGCCCTCAACATGGCGTCCATCACCGCGACCGCCCGCACCGGCACCTTCCACCAGCCGGTCATCGTGCCGCGCGAACTCGACGGCCGCGAGCTGGCCCAGGCCTCCCGCTCCCTGTCCCCGGGCGTCACCCGGCAGCTCAACGACATGATGCGGGCCACCGCCACCTGGGGCACCGGCAAGGCGGCCATGGCCTCCGTCGGCGGCGACAAGGGGGCCAAGACGGGCTCGGCGGAGGTCGACGGCCAGGGCACGTCCAACAGCTGGTTCACCGGCTTCAGCAACGACCTCGCCGCGGCGGCCGTCGTCCAGTCCGGCGGCCACGGCGGCGACGCCGCGGGCCCGGTGGTGGCGGCGGTGCTGCGGGCCGGTAGCTGAATCCGGCGGCGGGCGGCACATGGCCGGCCGGCTGCCGCC
>NZ_JBEXWB010000559.1:0-2749 GCF_040629645.1 Streptomyces sp. NPDC005899
GGCTGCTGGCGGCCGTCCTGCTCATCGGCGAGGCCCGGTGGTGGCCCGCCGCGGTGGGCGCCGCCTCGGTCGCCGTACCGGTCTGCGTGGCGCTTCCGCTCCTCACGACGCTGGAGCACCGCAGACCGCTGCTGCACGGGGCCCGCGAGGACGTGGTGGCGGCCAGGCCGTCCCGCCGGCGTTCGGTCGCCGAACTGACCCTGCTCGTCCTGGCGGTCGGCGCCGTGGCCGCCCTGCGCCGCCGCGGCACGACGGCGGGCTCCGATCTCCTGGTCAGCTCCGCCCCCGTCCTGGTCGGGCTGATCGCCGCACTCGTCCTCCTCCGGATCTACCCGCTGCCCCTGCGGCTGGCGTCCCGCCCGGCCGCCAGGCTGCGGGGTGCGGTCGGATTCCTGTCGTTGGCCCGGGCCGGCCGGTCCTCGGCGGGCGGCACACTGCCGCTGCTCGCCCTGCTGATCGCCCTGACCACGGCGGCGTTCGGGGGTTCCGTACTCGCCGGCGTCGCCGGGGCCCGGGACGAGGCGGCGCTCCGCGCGGTCGGCGCGGACGCCCGGATCAGCGTGGAGGGCGGCCCGGCCCCCTTCTCCGGCGACGACGTCCGAAGGACCCGGGCGGTGTCCGGGGTCGAGGACGTGGCGCCGGTCCACATCGAGTACGGGACGCCACTGGCGGCGTCCGGAGACGTGACGTCCGCCACGAAGCGGGCGACCCTGCTGGGGGTCGAACCGGAGTCCTACGCACGGCTGGCCCGGGCCGGCGGTCTCCCGCCCTTCCCCGCCGCCCGGATCGCGAAGGGCACGGGCGGGAAGGGGGTGCTGCCCGCGGTGGTCTCGCCGGCACTCGCCGAGCGGCTCGGCGAGGAGCCCCGCACCCTGCGGTCGCAGGCCGGGGACATCCGGGTGCGGGTCGCCGCCGTCCTGGCCCGCACCTCCGCGGTGAGCGACGCCGAGTTCCTGATCGTCGATGCCGCCGCACTCACGCGACAAGAGCCCACCACGCTGCTGGTGACGGGGACGTCGCTCGCCGGTGGGGAGTTGCGGGCCGTCGCCGAGTCGGTCGGCCCGCGGACCGCCGTGCGGCTGCGGTCGGCCGAGCGCGAGTCGTTTGCCGGCACCCCCCTCCAGTCGGGCGCGGAGAAGATCTACGGCGCCGCCGTCGCGGCGGGTGCGGGGTACGCCTTCCTCGCCGTGCTCCTCTCCCTGCTGCGGACGGCGCCGGAACGCACGGTCCTGCTGGCCCGGCTGCGCACCATGGGCCTCACCACCCGGCAGGGCGGGCGGCTGCTCGTCTCCGAGGCCCTGCCGCAGGCGCTGCTGGCCGCGCTCGGCGGGCTGCTCGTCGGCCGGGCGGCCATCGCCCTCCTCGCCCCCGGCATCGACCTCGGGGCGCTGGCGCTCGGCGGTGCGGACGCAGGGACGCCCGTGGGCGCGTCCCTGCGGGCCGATACCGTGTCGCTGGTCCTTCCCGCGCTCGGCGTGGTGCTCCTCACCGGCGCCGTCGCCGGTGTCCAGGCGTGGTGGGCGGGCCGCCGCGGATCGATCAGGGAACTCAGAGCAGGAGACAGCCGATGACACCGTCCGCGGAGACCACACTTGCGGAGCTCGAACAGCGGGCCGCCGCCCGCCGGGACCGGCCCTCGTACGGGCACGACGCGCTCATCACCTGCGACCGGCTGGTCCGCGTCTTCTCCGTGGACGGGGTGGAGGTGCAGGCCTTGCAGGGCCTGGACCTGCTCGTCACGGAGGGCGAGCTGATGGCGCTGGTCGGCGCCTCCGGCAGCGGCAAGTCCACCCTGATGAACATCCTGGCCGGACTCGACGTGCCCACGGCGGGGTCGGCGAGGGTGGCGGGCGGTGACCTGCTGGCGATGGGCCCCAAGGAGCGGCTGCGCTACCGCCGCGACGTGGTCGGTTTCGTCTGGCAGCAGACCGCCCGCAACCTGCTCCCGTACCTGACCGCCGTCCAGAACGTCACGCTGCCGATGCAGCTGCGCGGCGGCGGGCGTTCCCGCGAACGAGCGGCGCGGGCCGACTCGTTGCTGCGGATGCTGGAGATCGCGGACTGCCGGGACCGCCGCCCCGCACAGATGTCGGGCGGTCAGCAGCAGCGGGTGGCGATCGCGGTGGCGCTGGCCAACAACCCGGCGGTGCTGCTCGCCGACGAACCGACCGGCGAACTCGACTCGGCCACCGGCGAGCAGGTGTTCGCCGCCTTCCGCCGGGCCAACGAGGAGCTCGGGACGACGGTCGTCATCGTCACCCACGACCAGGCGGTGGCGAGCGAGGTGCGCCGCACGGTCGCCATCCGCGACGGCCGGACCTCCTCCGAGGTCCTGCGCCGCACCGAGGTGGACGCGGCCACGGGGCAGGAGTCCCAGGTGGCGCGGGAGTACGCGATGCTCGACCGGGCGGGGCGGCTCCAGCTGCCCGCCGACTACACCGAGGCCCTGGGGATGGAGCACCGGGTCATGCTGGAGCTGGAACAGGACCACATAGGGGTCTGGCCGGACAGACCGCGGAGTGACGTGCCCGAACCCCGGCCGGAGTGACGCGCCCGACCCCCGGTGGGAGTGACGCGCCCGAGCCCCGCGGTACGGCGCTCAGGCCGTCCCGACCGACACGGCCAGGGTGCCGAGCCCGCCGCCGGCGCCCCGCAGGGCGATCGACCCGTAGGGCGTGCGCAGCCGCAGCCAGGCGCCCGCAGTGAGCAGGGCCACGGGGAAGTCGGGCGCCTGCCGCAGGAAGCCGAG
>NZ_JBEXWB010000560.1:0-2739 GCF_040629645.1 Streptomyces sp. NPDC005899
GCTCGCCGACGGCCCCGAAGCGCTCGCCGCCTTCCGGCTCACCGTCGGCCGCCCGGTGCTGCCGATGCTGGCACACACCGCGCGGTCGGTCGCCGAGGCGATCGACAAGCTGGGACCGTGCGTCGTCGAGGAGAAACTGGACGGCATCCGGGTGCAGGTGCACCGGGACGGGCCCCGGGTGAGCGTCTACACCCGCACCCTCGACGACATCACCGGCCGGCTGCCCGAACTGGCCGCCGCCGCGGCCGGATTCCGGGCCGGGAGCTTCGTCCTGGACGGCGAGGTCCTCGCCCTCGCCGACGACGGCAGACCGCGGCCCTTCCAGGAGACGGCCGCGCGGGTGGGCTCCCGCCGGGACGTGGCCTCCGCCGCCGCCACCGTGCCCCTCAGCCCCGTCTTCTTCGACGTCCTCGCCGTGGACGGACGCGACCTCCTCGACCTCCCCTTCGCCGAGCGGCACGCGGAACTCGCCGCCCTGGTCCCCGAACCCATGCGGGTGCGGCGCGTCGTCGTGCCGGATCCCACCGACCGGGAGGCACGCGAAGCCGCCGGGGCCTTCTTCGAGGAGACCCTGGCCCGGGGGCACGAGGGCGTGGTGGTCAAGGGCGGGTCCGCGTCCTACAGCGCGGGCCGCCGCGGCGCCTCCTGGCTCAAGGTGAAACCCGTGCACACGCTGGACCTCGTGGTGCTCGCCGCCGAATGGGGCCACGGCAGACGCACCGGCAAGCTGTCCAACCTGCACCTGGGGGCGCGGCGGGAGGACGGTACGTTCGTGATGCTCGGCAAGACGTTCAAGGGGCTCACGGACACGATGCTCGCCTGGCAGACCGAACGGCTCCGGGAACTCTCCACCGGTGACGACGGGCACGTGGTGACCGTCCGCCCGGAGCTCGTCGTCGAGATCGCCTACGACGGCCTGCAGCGCTCCACGCGGTACCCGGCTGGGGTCACACTGCGCTTCGCCCGGGTCCTGCGCTACCGCGAGGACAAGGCGCCGCAGGAGGCGGACACGGTCGGCACCGTGCTGGCCCGGCGGACATGACGGCGGCCCCCGCCGACGGCAGGGGCCGGGCCGGCGGCCGGTTCAGCCGCGGCTACCCGCCGACCCGGTGTGCGCGTGGATCTCCTCCGGGGTGAGGTAGGCGTCCGTGTACTCGAAGTCGCGCAGGGTGGCGGCCTTGCGGGCCTGGAAGCCCGTGCGGACGAAGTCGTCCCCGGCGATCGCGTTCAGCATCCAGTTGGTCAGCACCCGGGTCTTGGCCACGTTGGTCCTGAGCGCCGACCAGTGGTATCCGCGCGCCACCGCCTGGGCGGGCAGGCCCTTCAGCTCGATGCCCAGCGGCTTGGACACGGCGTCCCGGCCGCCGAGGTCCACGACGAGACCGAGATCCTTGTGGACGTAGGGGCGCAGCGGGGTGCCGCGCAGGGACGCGATGAGATTGTCGGCGAGCGCGCGGCCCTGGCGCATGGCGTGCTGCGCGGTCGGCGGGCAGATGGCTCCGTCCCCCTTGGCCAGGTCGGGTACCGCCGCCGCGTCACCGAGCGCGAACACGCCGTCGGCCTTGGGCAGCGTCATCTCGGGTGTCACCGCGAGCCGGCCGCGCACCGTCTCGGCGTCCAGCGTGGCGACGAGCGGGCTGGCCGCGACCCCGGCGGTCCAGATCAGGGTGCGGCAGGGAATCACCCGGCCGTCCGTGAACGTCACCTTGTCGGGCCCCGCCTCGGCGACGGAGACCCCCAGCGACACCTCGATGCCGCGCCTGCGGAGGATCTCCAGCGCGCTCAGCCCGAGCTTGTCACCGAGCTCCGGCATGAGCTTGGGCGCGATGTCGATCAGGTGCCACTTGATCAGCTTCGGGTCCAGCCGCGGGTAGTGACGGACGGCGCTGGCCGTCAGCCGCTGCAGGCACGCGGCCGTCTCCGTGCCCGCGTAGCCACCACCGACCACCACGAACTGCAGCCGCGAGGCACGCTCCGCCTCGTCCTGACTGGCGTCGGCCAGATCGAGCTGGGAGATGACGTGGTCGCGGACGTACGCGGCCTCGGCCAGCGTCTTCATGCCCCGGGCGTTGTCGACGAGACCCGGGATGTCGAACGTCCGGGTGACGCTCCCGGCGGCCAGCACCAGGTAGTCGTACGGCTCGTTCACGATCTCGTCCGTGATCTTGCGGATGACGCAGACCTTCGCCTTGGTGTCCACTCCGATGGCCCCGCCCGGCACGATCCGGGTGCGGTGGCGCCTGCTGCGGCGCAACGAGACGGCGACCGACTGGGGGGTCAGCACCCCGGAGGCCACCTGGGGGAGCAGGGGCAGGTAGAGCTGGTACGAGAACGGCGTGACGAGCGTGATCTCCGCCTCGCCGGGAGCGAGGCTGCGCTCCAGCCGGCGCACGCACTCGACTCCGGCGAAGCCGGCGCCGACAACGAGAATCCTGGGTCGTGCCACGGTGTGCGTCCCTTCTCGGGCTTACGCGGTCATCGCTCGCCTGCCCCGGATCGGGGGCCAGTCACTCCTCATCCTCACCTCGTGGCGCGGAGTTCGCCTCTCGTACGGCGGCGATGCCGGACCCCGCACCGGCCCCGGGGCGGACGCCCGCGGGCCGGCGCGGTGCCGCTCACCCGTGCCAGGACCGCCAGAGCGCCGCGTAGGCGCCGCCGGCCGCCACCAGCTCGTCGTGGCTGCCCAGCTCGCTGATCCGGCCGTCCTCCACGACGGCGATCACGTCCGCGTCGTGCGCC
>NZ_JBEXWB010000561.1:0-2720 GCF_040629645.1 Streptomyces sp. NPDC005899
GCCCGACCCGCCCCGGACGGCAGCCCGCGCCGGGCGCGTCCGGCGCCCCGGGCCACCGGCCGGGCACCGGGTCAGGCCGGCGGCTCGTGCTTGTGCCGCTCGTCGGAGGTGACCTCCGCGGGCCCGGGACCGATCCGGATCTCGAAGTCCCCGTCGTACTTGGCATGCCCCTGGATGACCGCGCTCTCGACGGCTTCCACGCCGAACTCCCGGCGGACGATCATCGGGTCGCGCCGCAGGTCCCGCATCAGGGACACGCACATGCCGATCATCACGAGGGTGAACGGAGCGGCCACCAGGATGGTGAGGTTCTGCAGGCCCGCCAGCGCGTCGCCCTGCCCGTTGCCGATGAGCAGCATGACGGCCGCCACCGCGCCGGTGACGACTCCCCAGAAGACGACGACCCACTTGGCGGGTTCCAGCACACCCTTCTGGGAGAGGGTGCCCATGACGATCGACGCGGCGTCGGCACCGGAGACGAAGAAGATGCTGACCAGCACCATGACGAGGATGCTCATCACCGTGGCGATCGGGAATTCCCGGAGCACGCCGAAGAGCTGCGCCTCCGGGGTGGTCCCGACGCCGCCGAGCCGGCCGGCCTCCTGCAGCCGGATCGCCGAACCACCGAAGATCGCGAACCAGATGAGGCTGACCGCACTGGGCACGAGCATGACCCCGCCCACGAACTGACGGATGGTCCGGCCGCGGCTGATCCTGGCGATGAACATGCCGACGAAGGGCGTCCAGGAGATCCACCAGGCCCAGTAGAAGACCGTCCAGCTGGCGAGCCAGTCCGCCACCTCGCCCTCGCCGGTGGCCTCGGTGCGGCCGGCGAGCTGGGGCAGTTCGCCGAAGTACGAGGCGATCGACGTGGGCAGCAGGTCGAGCACGATGATCGTGGGGCCCGCGACGAAGACGAACACGGCCAGGACGAGCGCCAGCACCATGTTGATGTTGGACAGCCACTGGATCCCCTTCTCGACCCCCGTGACCGCGGAGAAGACGAAGGCGGCGGTGAGGACGCCGATGATCACGATCAGGAGGCCGGTGCCCGTCTTCTCCATCCAGTTCAGCTCCTGGAAGCCGCTGCCCACCTGGAGCGCTCCGAGGCCCAGAGAGGTCGCGGAGCCGAAGAGGGTCGCGAAGATGGCCAGGATGTCGATGACCCGGCCGCCGCCCCCGTGCGCGTGCCGTTCCCCGATCAGCGGCTCGAACACCGCGCTGATGGTCTGCCGCCGCCGCTTGCGGTAGGTGCTGTACGCGATGGCGAGCCCCACCACGGCGTAGATCGCCCAGGGGTGCAGCGTCCAGTGGAAGAGCGTGGTCGCCATGGCCGTCTGCATCGCCTCGGCGGCGTCGGCGGGGTGGGTGCCGGGCGGCGGATTGACGAAGTGGGCCAGCGGCTCGCTCACTCCGTAGAACATCAGGCCGATGCCCATACCGGCGCTGAACATCATGGCGACCCAGGAGACGGTCCGGAACTCCGGCTCCTCGCCCTCCTGGCCGAGCGAGATCGTCCCGTACCGGCTGATCGCCAGCCAGAGGGCGAAGACGACGAAGCCGGAGGCGGCCAGCATGAAGGCCCAACCACCGTTGTGGATGAGCCCTTTGAGCAGGCTGTTGGAGACGCTCTCCAGGGATTCGGTGGCCGTGGACCCCCAGACCACGAAAGCGACGGTGAGTACCGCCGTGACCCCGAAGACCACGCGGTCGGTGGTGGGCCGCCGGCCGTGGTCCGGCTCGGCGGGCAGGTCGGCCGTGACGGCCGGCAGCTCCCCCTGTCCGCCCGGTCCCTGCTCGTCGTGTGACACAGATGGCACCTTTCACGCAGTGCGAAGTTTCGCTCCCCGTAGGCAGTACCACATACGGCCCTGCTGACACGGGATCAACAAGCGGTATCGGCTCGACCGTCTGTGAGGTGAAATGCCGCCCGCTCGTCCAGCAGCAGCGGAATCAGCGCCCGGGCAGGCTGCCGCAGCGATACGTACACTCCCGCGCCGTCAGGGCGGGAGACGACTGCGTGCAGAGCGAGTTCGTCGCCGGCGTCCGCGTACTGCGCGGCGTCGAGCCGGTATCCGCAGGGTGGGTCCCGAAGAACCCCACCGGGGGCGCCGGGCGCGTCGGCGGCTCCGCCCAGGAACACCGGGCCCCGGCCGGCGGAGGCCTCGCGGCGGGCGGCCCCGGTCGCGGACGTGACGAGCCCGCGGCGTTCCCCGACGAAGGAGAGCACACCTTGCAGCGCGGCGCGCTGGGAGCGGACCCCGCGCCGCCGGACGAGCGCGTGGTCGGCCCGTTCGGCGGTGGTGCGGGGATCGGTGCGGGACTCGACGAGCAGGCCCACCGCGTGCTTGACGCCCGCGATGTTGCGCAGGATCCGCTCCTGGCCGTCGCCCGCCGTCCGCCCGGCCGGTGCCCGGGTGACGGGACCGGCCGGCATGCCGTAGTGGCCGCCGCTGAACCCGGCCGCGGCCGCCGCCGGCCTCACGTAGTCGTCGGTCAGCCTCCGCGCGGCGTCGAGGACCGCGGGTGCGGTGTTGCCGTTGCGGGGCCACAGGACGAGCAGGTCCTCGTCCTGGTACGGCGGCGCGGCACGGTACTCGTGCAGGTCCACGACCACAGCGGGCCGCCGGTCGCGGATCACCCGGGCGACGGCCCGGCCCTCCGCCGTGCGCAGGGCGACGTGGTCGCGGTTGACGTCGACGCCGTCGGCGTTGCCCCGG
>NZ_JBEXWB010000562.1:0-2719 GCF_040629645.1 Streptomyces sp. NPDC005899
CCAGCGCCACCCCCGTGATCGCCGGTGTCGCCATCGCCCTCGTCGTCCTCGGCGGCGGCGCGGTCTTCTTCCTCCGCCGGAAGAAGCCGCAGACCAACGCGTGAGCGCGTGACCCCGGGCGCGTCGTGAGAGCGCGCCGATGAAGGGCCCGGCAGGGACGATGCCCGAGTTCTGGGCATCGTCCCCGCCGGGCCCGACGCGTTGCGGCGGTGGGGCGGCGCGTACCGGAGGACGGAACGTATTTCCGTCCGGGTGCGGGTGTCAGGCAAGATGGGTGTATCTGCCCACACCTCTATTGCTGCCGGACGGTTTCTCTTGGCTGAGTTCATCTACACCATGCGCAAGACGCGCAAGGCGCACGGCGACAAGGTGATCCTCGACGACGTCACCCTGAACTTCCTGCCCGGCGCGAAGATCGGTGTCGTGGGACCCAACGGTGCCGGTAAGTCCACGGTGCTGAAGATCATGGCGGGCCTGGAGCAGCCGTCCAATGGTGACGCGTTCCTGTCACCCGGCTTCAGCGTCGGCATCCTCATGCAGGAGCCGGAGCTCGACGAGAACAAGACCGTCCTGGAGAACGTCCAGGACGGCGCCGCCGAGATCATGGGCAAGCTCAAGCGCTTCAACGAGGTCGCCGAGCTCATGGCGACCGACTACTCCGACGCGCTCATGGACGAGATGGGCAAGCTCCAGGAGGACCTGGACCACGCCAACGCCTGGGACCTGGACGCCCAGCTGGAGCAGGCCATGGACGCCCTGGGCTGCCCGCCCGGCGACTGGCCCGTCGTGAACCTCTCCGGTGGCGAGAAGCGCCGGGTGGCGCTCTGCAAGCTGCTCATCGAGGCCCCGGACCTGCTCCTCCTCGAC
This sequence comes from Streptomyces sp. NPDC005899, assembly GCF_040629645.1. NCBI lineage: Bacteria > Bacillati > Actinomycetota > Actinomycetes > Kitasatosporales > Streptomycetaceae > Streptomyces > Streptomyces sp. NPDC005899. The sequence goes on from NZ_JBEXWB010000562.1 coordinate 868, forward strand.
GAGCCCACCAACCACCTCGACGCCGAGTCGGTGAACTGGCTGGAGCAGCACCTCTCGAAGTACCCGGGCGCCGTCGTCGCCGTCACGCACGACCGGTACTTCCTGAACAACGTCGCCGAGTGGATCCTCGAGCTCGACCGCGGCCGCGCGATCCCCTACGAGGGCAACTACTCCACGTACCTGGACCGCAAGGCCGCCCGCCTCAAGGTCGAGGGCCGCAAGGACGAGAAGCGGCAGAAGCGGCTCAAGGAAGAGCTCGAGTGGGTCCGGTCCAACGCCAAGGGCCGGCAGACCAAGTCCAAGGCCCGCCTCGCCCGTTACGAGGAGATGGCGGCCGAGGCGGACAAGATGCGGAAGCTGGACTTCGAGGAGATCCAGATCCCGCCGGGCCCGCGGCTCGGTTCCATCGTCGTCGAGGTCGAGAACCTCTCCAAGGCCTTCGGCGACAAGGTGCTCATCGACGACCTGTCGTTCACGCTGCCGCGCAACGGCATCGTCGGCGTCATCGGACCGAACGGCGCGGGCAAGACCACGCTGTTCAAGATGATCCAGGGCCTGGAGACCCCCGACTCCGGCTCCATCAAGGTCGGCGACACGGTCAAGATCTCCTACGTCGACCAGTCCCGCGCCAACATCGACCCCAAGAAGACCCTCTGGGCCGTCGTGTCGGACGAGCTGGACTACATCAACGTGGGCCAGGTCGAGATGCCTTCGCGGGCCTACGTCTCCGCGTTCGGCTTCAAGGGCCCGGACCAGCAGAAGCCGGCCGGGGTCCTGTCCGGTGGTGAGCGCAACCGCCTCAACCTGGCGCTGACGCTCAAGGAGGGCGGCAACCTGCTGCTCCTCGACGAGCCCACCAACGACCTCGACGTCGAGACGCTGTCCTCCCTGGAGAACGCGCTGCTGGAGTTCCCCGGGGCGGCGGTGGTCATCTCCCACGACCGCTGGTTCCTGGACCGCGTCGCCACGCACATCCTGGCGTACGAGGGCGACTCCTCCTGGTACTGGTTCGAGGGCAACTTCGAGTCGTACGAGAAGAACAAGGTCGAGCGCCTCGGTGCGGACGCGGCCCGCCCGCACCGCGCCACGTACAAGAAGCTCACGCGAGGCTGATCGTGGCTCGTCACCTCTACAAGTGCCCGCTGCGCTGGTCGGACATGGACGCCTTCGGCCACGTCAACAACGTGGTCTTCCTCCGCTACCTGGAGGAGGCGCGCATCGACTTCATGTTCCGGCTGGCGCCGGGGGACGGTTCGCCGTCCTTCGCCGGCGGGTCCGTCGTGGCGCGGCACGAGATCGACTACGTACGGCCGCTGGTCCACCGGCACGCGCCGGTGACCGTCGAGTCGTGGGTCACGAAGATCGGCGCCGCGTCGCTGACGATCGCCTACGAGGTCAAGGACCCGGAGCAGGTCTACGTGCGGGCGTCGACGATCGTCGTGCCCTACGACCTGGCCGAGGAGCGGCCCCGGCGGATCACCGCCGAGGAGAAGCTCTTCCTCCAGGAGTACCTCGACCAGGAGCCCGCTGCCGCATGACGGTGCCCGTACGGTCGCTCCGGTTCGCCGACGCGAGGGAGGCGGCGGATCTCGCCGCCTTCCTCGGCAGGCTGCTCCACTACGACCGGGCCGCCGCCGTCCGCCTCCAGGCGGGCGGCGGTGCGCTGGCGGTCTTCGGCCGGCCCCCGTCCTTCGACGTCCTGGCGGTCCGCACGGCCCGGCTGTCCGGTGTCCACGACTTCGACGTCACGGTCTCGGCCGGAGAGCTCGCCGAAGCCCTCGACCCGGAGGACGCGGCGGCAGGACGCCGGTCCAGGGCGGACCGGTGACGGGTGCGGGCAGGGCGTCCAGGC
>NZ_JBEXWB010000563.1:0-2685 GCF_040629645.1 Streptomyces sp. NPDC005899
TTGCGCGCGTTAGGCTGGGACCATGTCCATGCATCTCCAGGGCTCCCTGTTCGACCAGGACGAGGGCCCGCACCTCTCGCCGCTCACCGCGGTGCGCAGGACCGTGCTCGGTGACGGCGCCTGGATCGACCTGCTGCCCGGCTGGCTGAGCGGGGGCGACGCGCTCCTGGCGGAGCTCGCCGCCGACGTACCCTGGCGCGCGGAGCGGCGGCAGATGTACGACCGGACGGTGGACGTGCCCCGGCTGCTCGCCTTCTACCGCGAGGGCGACGCGCTGCCCGCCCCCGTACTGACCCGGGCGCGCGAGGCCCTGTCGTCGCACTACGCCGGTGAACTGGGCGAGCCCTTCGCCACGGCCGGTCTCTGCTACTACCGCGACGGGCGTGACAGCGTCGCCTGGCACGGTGACCTGGTGGGGCGCGGCGCGCACCAGGACACCATGGTCGCCATCCTGTCCCTGGGCGCTCCGCGCGACCTCCTGCTGCGCCCGCTTGACGGCCGCGGCGGCACGGTGCGCCGGCCGCTCGGGCACGGCGACCTCATCGTCATGGGCGGCTCCTGCCAGCGCACGTGGCAGCACGCCATTCCCAAGACGGCGAGCGCACGCGGACCCCGGATCAGCGTCCAGTACCGCCCCCGTGGCGTGCGCTGACCGCCGGGTCCCGGGCGGGACCGGCATCCGCCGTGGGGGCGGCTTCCGCCGCGCCGCCCCCGTGGCCGCGCACCGCGGCTCTACCCCAGCCACTCCTTCCAGGTGTTCGGATGCTCCCGGATCCAGCGTCCGGCGGCCTCCTCGGGAGTGAGCCGGTCGGAGGCGATCAGTTCCGAGACCTCGTTCTGGTCCTTCTCCGACCAGCGTGACGGCCATGCGGGTGGGCCGTCCGCGCCGCGAACAGGTGGGTGTCGGGGCCGAGTCGTTCCGTCAGCCGGCGAACCAGCGCTGGGGCCGGGGGTTGAGGTTGTGGTAGATGTGCTTGGACTCGCGGTACTCCGCGAGCCCGGTGGGGCCGAGCTCACGGCCGGTGCCGGACCTGCCGAAGCCGCCCCACTCGGCCTGCGGGAGGTAGGGGTGGTAGTCGTTGATCCAGACGGTGCCGTGCCGCAGCCGCCCGGCGACGCGCCGGGCGCGCCCCGTGTCCGTCGTCCAGACTGCGCCCGCGAGACCGTAGTCGGTGTCGTTGGCCAGCGTGACGGCCTCCTCCTCGGTGCGGAAAATCTCGACCGTGAGGATCGGGCCGAAGGTCTCCTCGCGGACGACGCGCATCCCGCGGTGGCAGCCGTCCAGGACCGTCGGACGGTAGAAGTAGCCGCTCGCGGGCCGTACGTCTGCGGGCTCGGGCCGTGCGCCCCCGGACCGGACGACCGCGCCCTCCTCACGGGCGGAGGCGACGTAGGCCTCCACCTTGGCGAGCTGCTGGGCGGAGACCAGCGGGCCGCACTCCACCCCGTCGACGGTGCCGCGTCCGAGCCGGATGGCGTCGGCGCGGCGGGCCAGCTCGGTGACGAAGCGCTCGCGGACGGATTCCTCGATGATGAGCCGGGCCCCGGCCGAGCAGACCTGGCCGCTGTGGAAGAACGCGGCGTTGAGGGCCTGGTCGACGGCGGTGTCGAAGCCCTCGTCGGTGGCGCACGCGTCGGCGAAGACGACGTTGGGGTTCTTGCCGCCGAGCTCCAGGGCGACCTTCTTGACGGTGGGCGCGGCGGCCCGGGCGACCTTCGTGCCGCTGGCGAGGCCGCCGGTGAAGGAGACCAGGTCGACGTCGGGGTGTGCGGAGAGCCTGGCACCGACGGGGTCGCCGGCGCCGGTGACGAGGTTGGCGGCGCCGTCGGGCAGTCCCGCCTCGGCGAGCAGCCGGATCAGGTGCACGGTGGAGAGGGGGGTGACCTCGCTGGGCTTGAGCACGAAGGTGTTGCCCGCCGCGAGCGCGGGGGCGATCTTCCAGCTGGCCTGGAGCAGCGGGTAGTTCCACGGGGCGATGAGGGCGCAGACGCCGACGGGCTCGTGGACGACGACGCTGTGCACGTCGGGATCGCCGGCGTCGACGACCCGGCCGCCGCTCTCGTTCATCACCAGGTCGGCGAAGTAGCGGAAGGCCGCGGTCACGTCGTCGACGTCGACGCGCCCCTCCTCCAGGGTCTTGCCGGTGTCCCGGCTCTCGGTGATCGCGATCTCCTCGCGGTCCCGCTGGAGAAGGCCGGCGACGCGGCGCAGGAGGTCCGCGCGCTCGGCGACGGGCCTGTGCGGCCAGGGGCCGTCGTCGAAGGCGCGGCGGGCGGCCGCGATCGCCGCGTCGGTGTCCTCGGTGCCGCCCTCGGAGACGTGTGCGAGCACGGTGGCGTCGGCGGGGTCGAGGATCTCGCGCGTCGCGCCGGAGAGGGCGGGACGCCAGGTGCCGTCGATGTGCACCGTCTCCAGCACCGGTTCGTGCGGGGCCGGCGGGTGGGGGGACGACGTGTGGGGAGCCGACATGTCGTGGTCTGCCTTCCGTGCCTGTTGGCTCCGCACCGGTCCGGCCGAGCACTGTTGCGCGCCGGCGGCCGGGGTCCGGCCGCGTCAGCGGCCGGGATACCTGACCGGTCCGCCGAGATGTATGCCGCAGAGTTCACTCTGAGTGACGAGGCTCACTGTGTGCCCGGAGGTGCGCCCACGGAAACGACGGGCGGCCCGGCGCGTGTCACGCCGGG
>NZ_JBEXWB010000564.1:0-2624 GCF_040629645.1 Streptomyces sp. NPDC005899
TATCTTTACCGATGGCACCGGGCGTTGGGTGAAGGCGTGGCGCCCTGGGATCTGGAGGCACTCGTCACCGCGTGGGCCGCCGCGATCGTCGCCGCGGCGGAACTCCTGCGGTCGCGTCGTGAACAGTGGGCGGCGGCACGCGCGGAGCGGGAGGCCGCGGCGCGGCGGCGGGCCGACGAGGAGCGGCTCCTGATGGCCCGCGAGCTCCATGACGTGCTGGCGCACAGCATCTCCGTCATCAACGTCCAGGCGGGAGTGGGCCTGGCCCTGCTCGACGCGGACCCCGAACAGGCCCGCACGGCCCTCACCACGATCAAGTCCGCCAGCAAGGAGGCGTTGGGCGAGGTCCGGCAGGTCCTGGAGAACCTGCGGACGCCGGGCGACGCCCCCCGGGCCCCGGCCCCCGGTCTGGACCGGCTCCCCGAGCTGGTCGATCAGGCGGCGGGCGCGGGCCTCACGGTGACCGTCGCGACGGACGGCCGCGGGCGGGTGGCGGTCCCGCCCGGCACCGACCTCGCGGCCTTCCGCATCGTGCAGGAGGCGCTGACGAACGTGGTCCGGCACTCGGGGTCGCGCACCGCGCAGATCCGCATCCGCTTCGGGGAAGGGCGCGTCCGGCTCCGTGTCGACGACGAGGGGCCGGCGACGGGCGGCGACGCCGGAGGCGGCGGGAACGGGCTCGTCGGCATGCGGGAGCGGGCCGCCGCACTCGGTGGGACCGTCGACGCGGGCCCGCGCCCCGGCGGCGGCTTCCGGGTCACGGCCGAGCTCCCCCTGCGGAACGGCCCGGGCGGCCCGGACAGTCCCGGCAGCCCGCGCACCTCCCCGGACGGGGCACCGGAAGTGGAGGAGGCACCGTAATCCGCATCGTGCTCGCAGACGACCAAGTGCTGGTGCGGGCAGGCTTCCGCGCCCTTCTGGACGCCCAGCCGGACATCGAGGTGGCCGGGGAGGCCGCCGACGGTGGCGAGGCGGTGCGCCTCGTGCGCCGGCTCAGGCCCGACACGGTGCTGATGGACATCAGGATGCCCGGGCTGGACGGCCTGGCCGCGACCCGCACGATCACGGACGACCCCGCGCTGCGGGAGGTGCGGGTGGTCATGCTCACCACCTTCGAACTCGACGAGTACGTGTTCGAGGCCATTCGCTCCGGAGCCTCGGGCTTCCTGGTCAAGGACACCGACCCCGAGGAGCTCCTGCGCGCGGTCCGAGCCGTCGTCGCCGGGGACGCCCTGTTGTCGCCGGGTGTGACACGCCGTCTCATCGCCGAGTTCGCCGCACGGTCCAAGAAACCGGCGGCGGCCACCGTCCTGGACGAACTGACGCACCGTGAGCGGGAGGTGATGGCACTCGTCGGCCTCGGTCTCTCCAACGAGGAGATCGCCCGCAGACTGATCGTCAGCCCGCTCACGGCCAAGACCCACGTCAGCCGTGCCATGGTGAAGCTGGGCGTGCGGGACCGGGCTCAGCTCGTGGTGCTCGCCTACGAGTCGGGGCTGGTGCGACCCGGTTGGCTGGGCTGAGCGGCCGGCACCCGCAGGCACTCCTCGTCGCGCGGGAAACGCCACAGCACATGCGCCACCCGCACCACGAACGCCAGTGCCCCGAGTACCGCCCCGGCCCGGAAGAGCAGGCGTTCCCCCGGGCCCGGGAGATGGAGGAGCAGTGCGGGCAGTACGGCGCCGGCGAACGTGACGGCTGCCACCAGGGCGCCGCTCACCACGGCGTAGCCGGTCTCGACGGTCATCGCGTCCCGCTCCGCCTGCGTACGTCGCCCCATGTCCGAAGTGTCGCAGCGGTGCTGTCCGGCGGCAAGGAGCGTAGACGCCGCCGAGGTCCCGATCCCGCCCCGCCGCCCCGGCCCCCGGCGCTCCACCCGCAGCGCCACGGAGTGCCGGGGCACCGGGGCCCGGCCCGGGACTTCACCGGCCCCGCGTCGTGGTCGGATCCGCCGACTGTCCGGACGGCGGTCCCCGCGTCCCAGTCCCTTCGGCCCTCCGGCGCGACCTCGGTGCCCGCCGCCCGGGCGGCAGGTGGGCCGACGGCCTTCGTGCACGGGGCGTCGGCGTCGGGCGAGACCCTCCCGGACGCTTCGGGCCGGGCGTTTCAAGCCCTCCGGGGGCGGGCCGGGCGCCCCCGGCCGGCATTGTGCAGCAACTGCGAGAACCAGCCCAGCGCACAGGCCTGCACGAGCACCGAAACGATCAGTGCGAGATACACGAACCAGGCGGGACCGCTCGCGTCCGCACCGGCCGCGGAGCCACCGAGGAGGAAGGCGAAGACGGTCGGCGCCGCGAGGAAGAACAACCACACGCCGGCGAAGGAGGCGTCGTCGTGCGTCACGAACAGCGTGTCGACGGCGACGAACAGCGCGGCCGCCGCGACGAGGCCGAGATAGACGCGTGAGGCCGTGTTGCCGAAGGTCAGCCGTGCCGGCGTCCGCAGCAGTGGGTGATGCGTCAACTTGGTCATGTCCAGCTCCCCGTGGATCGTCGGTACCTCCAGCCTGCCTGCGGAAGGCCGTCGCCGCCTGAGTACCGCTACTCAATCGCCCAGGCGCGCACAGCGGCGCGCGCTCGAGGGCCCGGCGCCCGGCGCCGGCGGCGATCACGGGGAGCGGTCTC
>NZ_JBEXWB010000565.1:0-2620 GCF_040629645.1 Streptomyces sp. NPDC005899
GGAGCACGCCGAGGATGCGGATGTCGACCTTGTACTTCAGATAGCGCTCACGCAGTTCGTCGGGGATAGGCCGCTGGTCGCGTACCGCGCGGGTGCGCCTGGGCTACTTCTTGCCCTTCCCCTCGGCGGCCGACTCGTCCGTCGACAGGACGGAGATGAACGCGTCCTGGGGCACCTCGACGTTGCCGACCATCTTCATCCGCTTCTTGCCCTCCTTCTGCTTCTCCAGCAGCTTCCGCTTACGGGAGATGTCACCGCCGTAGCACTTGGCGAGGACGTCCTTGCGGATGGCGCGGACGGTCTCACGGGCGATGACCCGGGAACCGATGGCCGCCTGGATCGGCACCTCGAAGTTCTGGCGGGGGATGAGCTTCTGGAGCTTGGCGACGAGCCGGACGCCGTACGCGTACGCCTTGTCCTTGTGGGTGACCGCGGAGAACGCGTCGACCTTGTCGCCGTGCAGCAGGATGTCGACCTTGACGAGCTGGGCCGACTGCTCGCCCGTGGGCTCGTAGTCGAGCGAGGCGTAACCGCGCGTCTTGGACTTCAACTGGTCGAAGAAGTCGAACACGATCTCCGCGAGCGGCAGGGTGTAGCGGATCTCCACCCGGTCCTCGGAGAGGTAGTCCATCCCGAGCAGGGTGCCGCGCCGGTTCTGGCAGAGCTCCATGATCGCGCCGATGAACTCGCTGGGCGCGAGGACCGTCGCCCGGACGACCGGCTCGTGGACCTTGTCGATCTTGCCCTCGGGGAACTCGCTCGGGTTGGTGACGATGTGCTCCGAGCCGTCCTCCATCTCCACCCGGTAGACCACGTTGGGGGCCGTGGCGATGAGCTCCAGGCCGAACTCGCGCTCCAGCCGCTCACGGATCACGTCGAGGTGCAGCAGGCCGAGGAAGCCGACGCGGAAACCGAAGCCGAGCGCGGCCGAGGTCTCCGGCTCGTACACCAGGGCGGCGTCGTTGAGCTGCAGCTTGTCCAAGGCCTCGCGCAGGTCCGGGTAGTCCGAGCCGTCCAGCGGGTACAGGCCGGAGAACACCATCGGCTTGGGGTCCTTGTAACCGCCCAGCGCCTCGGTCGCCCCCTTGTTCAGGGAGGTGATGGTGTCGCCGACCTTGGACTGCCGGACGTCCTTGACGCCGGTGATGATGTAGCCGACCTCCCCCACGCCGATGCCGTCGGCCGGTGTCATCTCCGGGGAGGAGACACCGATCTCCAGCAGCTCGTGGGTGGCGCCCGTCGACATCATCCTGATGCGCTCGCGCTTGTTGAGCTGGCCGTCGACGACCCTGACGTAGGTGACGACACCGCGGTACGGGTCGTAGACCGAGTCGAAGATCATCGCGCGGGCCGCCGCGTCCGCGACGCCGATGGGGGCCGGGACGTCCCTGACCACCCGGTTGAGCAGGGCGTCCACCCCGACACCGGTCTTCGCCGAGACCTTGAGCACGTCCTCCGGCTGGCAGCCGATGAGGTTCGCCAGCTCCTCGGAGAACTTCTCGGGCTGCGCGGCGGGCAGGTCGATCTTGTTCAGCACCGGGACGATGGTGAGGTCGTTCTCCATCGCCAGGTAGAGGTTGGCGAGCGTCTGCGCCTCGATGCCCTGAGCGGCGTCGACCAGGAGGACCGTGCCCTCACAGGCGGCGAGGGAACGCGAGACCTCGTAGGTGAAGTCCACGTGGCCGGGGGTGTCGATCATGTTGAGGACGTGGGTCGAACCCTTGTCCTCCCCCTCGGTGGGCGCCCACGGCAGACGTACCGCCTGGGATTTGATGGTGATGCCGCGCTCGCGCTCGATGTCCATACGGTCGAGGTACTGAGCGCGCATCTGCCGCTGGTCGACCACACCGGTCAGCTGGAGCATCCGGTCGGCAAGCGTCGACTTGCCGTGGTCGATGTGCGCGATGATGCAGAAGTTGCGGATCAGCGCCGGGTCGGTACGGCTCGGCTCGGGCACGTTGGTAGGAGTCGCGGGCACGCAGGGTCCTGATTCTTGAGACGCCGAACGCCGTGTCTCGGGTCGATGTCGGGTCGGACGGATCGATACGTAGCTTCCATCGTCCCACGCCTGCGGGGCGGGGACCGGTTTGGGCCGGTCCGAGGGTGGCTGCTACCGTGGGCAGCTGTGCCTCGTGGCCTGAAGAAGCGGCGGGGCGCACATAGAAGATCCAACGAACCTGAAAAGGCTCTTTCGTGGCGAACATCAAGTCCCAGATCAAGCGGAACAAGACGAACGAGAAGGCGCGCCTGCGCAACAAGGCCGTCAAGTCCTCGCTCAAGACCTCGATCCGCAAGGCCCGTGAGGCTGCCGCTGCCGGTGACGTCGAGAAGGCCACTGTGGCCGTCCGTGACGCGTCGCGCCAGCTCGACAAGGCTGTCTCGAAGGGTGTCATCCACAAGAACGCCGCCGCCAACAAGAAGTCGGCGCTGGCGCTCAAGGTTGCCGCCCTCCAGGGCTGAGCTACTGATGTGATCGCCGGGACGGACACAGTGGGCCCTCTCTCCCGCTCCTGACCGGCACCCCGCGCCGCACACCGAACCTGCGTTCGCCACGCGGGTGCGGCGCACAAAGCGTTGAAGCGAAGGCCCCGGCCGCGTCCTCCCCAGGACGCCGGCCGGG
>NZ_JBEXWB010000566.1:0-2618 GCF_040629645.1 Streptomyces sp. NPDC005899
GATACGGAAGGGGGGTGCATGACGGTGCGGGCGCTACGGGGTGTCCGGCGGTGGCGGCCAGCAGCATCAGGAGAAGAGTGGCCAGCGCGAGCCACGCCTCGTGGCGATCGGTGGGCCGGCACAGGGGATTGCGCCGCCACCGCCGGACACCCCGTAGCGCCCGCACCGTCATGCACCCCCCTTCCGTATCCGTCATGACCCGATACGGCACCGGCCTGCCCGCGTGAGCGGCGAAGGGAGAGCAACCTCACGCCCCTTGGCGCTCCCTGTGCCCCCGCGCTCCGTCGCCGGCGCCCCCACGCACCACAACGCCCCGCGGGGGCCCCGTGGTTCCCGGCCTCCCAGGAGCGGCGGTCAGGCCAGGACCCGCACCGGGTCCCCCACCCGGATCACACCCGTGCCGTCGGGAATGAGGTTGTGGCCGAACAACAGCCGCTTCCCGGAACGCCGGTGACGGGCGAGCGTGTGCAACGGCTCCCTGCCCCGGCGCGCCGTCCGCTGGTCGGTCGTGGTGACGACGCAACGGCCGGACGGCTTCACCACGCGGAAGGCGACCTCCCCGATCGCGATCCGCTTCCAGGTGTCCTCCACCCAGGGCGCCGTACCGTCCACGACCACGTTCGGCCGGAAGCGGTCCATCGGCAGCGGGCCCTCCTGCGGATGCTCTCCCCGCGCGATCAGCGAGTTGAGGGTGTCCAGCGAGGCGCACGTGGTCAGGAGCAGGGGGAAACCGTCCGCGAGGGACACGGTCTCGCCCGGGCGGGCGAACGCCGGGTCGATGTGCCTGCGGTGCGACGGCGCGTCGAGGTGGACGAGCCGGACCTCCGCCCCGAGGCGGGCACCGAACCAGGCGTGCGCGGCCTCGGCGGCCTCCACGACCTCCACCTTGCCGGTGAAGAGCTCCGCGACCTCGGTGCGCGCCGGATCGGGCACCCGGACCGTCAGGGGCGCGCTCCCCGGCGCGGACAGGCGCACTCCGCCGCCCGGCAGCGGCTGGGCGGACAGCTGTGCCAGCCGCGGCTCCTGCCGCTGCGTGACGACCCTGGCCCCGGCGTCGATGAGCATCCAGCGACGGTCGCCGCCGAGTCCCCATGGCTCGACGGCGGCCTCGCCGACCGGATACGCGGCCAGCGCCTTGACGGGGTGGACGCGGACGTCCCTGAGCACGGGCGAGATCATGCGTCCATACTGCCAGTCACCACCGGCGGCGGGCCGACGCTCCGGCTCAGTACCCCCGGCCCTGGTACGGACGGTTGTACGGCTCCTCGTACGGCGACTGCGCCGGCACCGGCCTCGGCGCGGCCGGGCGCATCGCCTCGTAACCCGTACCGGGACGCTGCTGCTGGGGCTGCTGCGGGTAGCCGCGCGGCGCGGTCGGCTGCTGAGGGATGTACGGCGCCGGCGCGTGCTGCAGGTGCGCCGGCTGCATCATCGGCGCCTGCTGCATCCCCGCGTTCTGGTACTGCGGCTGCGCCATCTGCTGCGGGTAGCCGTAGGAACCGGTGGGCTGGGAGGGGGCGGCCGGCAGCGCCGGGAGGGCCGGCAGATAGCTGTTGCCGGTGTCGTAGGCGGCCGGGACCCGGATCGGTGCGATCTGGGGGGTACCCCGCTCGGCGACCAGGGAGTCGTAGATCGGGGTGTCGGGGAACGACGGCGCGGCGTAGTAGCCGCTGCCGTAGGTGGAGCGGGGGGAGGTCATGACACATAAGTTAAGCCCACGATGTGCTGGTTGGGGAGCCCCAATCTTGGGGTTATCCGTTTTACGTTGCTTTTGTCGGCCCGAGCTGTCACGGCGTCGTCCGGAGCTTCCGCCGGCAAGGGGGCGCGGCCGCCCGCACGGTCCCGTGCCCGGCGCCCCGCACCGGCCGCGGGTGCCCGGGCGGCCGTGGGAGGCACGGGTTCCGGGAGCCACCGGCGGATCGCCGGCAGCCGTCCCGCCGGGAGTGTGGGCTCACCGGTGGAGCGGGGATTAGGTTGGCGGGAGACGCTCCGGGCAGCCGGACTCGAGATGGGGGCGAGCATGATCATGAAAAAGGGAGCCAATGTCGCGGTGCCGGCTCAGGCCGTGCGGGTCGAACTGGGCTGGCGCACCTCCCCCGGAGAGCCGGACGTGGACGCCTCCGCGCTCCTTCTCGTGTCGGGAAAGGTGCGCAGCGACGCCGACTTCGTCTTCTACAACCAGCCCGCCCACGCGTCCGGCGCGGTACGTCACGAAGGCAAGCGGACCGGGGCCGGCAGCGTGACGGACAGCCTCGCCGTGGACTTCGCGCGCATGGAGCCCGCGATCGACCGCGTCGTCGTCGCCGCCTCCGCCGACGGCGGCACCTTCGGCCGTGTCACCGGGTTGTACGTACGGGTCGTGGACGCGGCGAACGGCTCCGAACTCGCCCGTTTCGAGAGCGCGGACGCCACGGTCGAGACCGCGTTCATCCTCGGAGAGCTCTATCTGCGCCAGGGCGACTGGAAGTTCCGGGCCGTCGGGCAGGGGTACGACACCGGGCTCGAAGGCCTGGCGACGGACTTCGGCATCTCCGTCGACGAACCGCAGCAGGCACCCCTGCCGCCCGCCCCGCCGGCGCAGCAACCGGCCCCGGCGGCCCACCCCGCCCCCCGGGCCG
>NZ_JBEXWB010000567.1:0-2608 GCF_040629645.1 Streptomyces sp. NPDC005899
GACACCTTGTCCGGGTGGCGGAATGGCAGACGCGCTAGCTTGAGGTGCTAGTGCCCTTTATCGGGCGTGGGGGTTCAAGTCCCCCCTCGGACACCAGCAGAGACCCCACTTCACGTGGGGTTTTTCTGTTTCTCAGGCTGTGGCGTGACCAACCACGTGACCAACAGCCGAGCGAATCCCCAGGTCAAACCAGGGATGACAGGCCGAGTCGGCCCGCTCCGGAGGCTGCCAGTCGGCGCGCTCCGTCCTTACGTGTATGGCCGTACCGGGCCATGGTGGAGCCCGGCGAGTGGTGCCGGACGTTCGCGGAAACCTCGACGGGGTTCTCCCCGGCCTCCAGGTCGTTCGTGACCTTGCTGTGCCGCCAGTCGTGGATACGGAAGTCCTCGGGCAGGTGCAGCCGGTTGCGCATGGTGCGCCACCGTGCCGACACCTTCTCGGGGTCCTGGGGTCCGCCTGCCTCACCCCGGTACAGCTTGAAGCCGTCACGGGCGAACACCAGGTCATGGTCCACCCAGGCGGGGCCGAGCCGTTCCCGCTCCGCGTCCTGGCGTTCCCGCTGCCACTTCAGGACGTTCATCACGGACTGGTCCACGTAGATCCGCGCGTTGTCGTCGCCGTCCTTGGTGAGCTTGCGCAGCCGGTAGGCGTTGGCCTCCTCGACCACCACCCAGCCCAGTTCGATGGACCCCTCATCCCAGTTCACGAGGGACCCGGGACATCGGCGAGAGCGCCTGAGACAGGCACACAGCCGTTCTGGCAAACCCCTGGCGTACGCATCGGAGGCATCGTCATGCCCGAGCAGGCAGGGTCAGAGAGCTACCGCACGCACGAGCATCCGCTCCAGAACCAGCGGACCGCCGTCCTGCGAGTCGCGCCCGTCGCCCAGCTCGGGAACGTGGTGGATGTACCGGCCGAAGTGCCGGCCCGTGAAGTGGTGGTACGGGATCGAGTCCAGCATGAACGAGTGCCACGCCTCGTCCACCTGTTTCGACGGACCCATGAGCAGGTCCGGGTTCTCACCGCACGTGACCAGGTAGGCGACGGCCTGCCCGAACTTGGCCTCCGCCAGTTCCCGGGTGTTGTCCGGGTTCCGGAGAAGGAGCGTCACCTCCCGCTCCCAAACGTCCGGCGTGACGTACGCCTTCGGGTCGCGGATCACTACTGCCGTATTCATGCTGGCTGGCCTCCATGTAATCGGGGGTCGGATGTACTCCGGTTCTGTCGTCCGCCTCGGCACTGGGGGCATGAGCACGGGGGCATTAAGCCAGTAGCGAGGGGCTCCCCGCCCTCTCCCTCGTAGAGGGTCTGGGGCTCTGTCTGCGTACCGTCTGCTCGCACCTTGTAGGTGCTGATGCGGATGGACATGACGACCATGTTCCGGATCGGCCGTAACCATCGCGGCGACGTTCCCGGCGTCCCTCGGGCGTCATCTCGGTGTCGAGCCGAAGGCGTCAAACCGGTGTCATTGGAAGCGCGTCGTGGCTAGCCTCAGATCATGACGACCACGGCCGAGCGTGAGCGAATCCCTAACGACGTGCTGACCTCAGTACGCAAGTCGATGAACCTCAGCCAGGACGAATTTGCCCAGGGGCTACGGGCTACGCAAAGCGGGTGAGGAGCTGGGCGAACCCAACGACGCCTCCAAGCGACTCGTGCAACGCTGGGAGTCCGGAGAGACCAAGACATGCCGTCCGCTGTACGCGCGGGCGCTGAAACGGTTCACGGGCCGCGCCCCCGAGTCGCTGGGTTTTGCCATCCCCATGACACGCGTCCACTCAGACGGCGCAGGAGGCCACGACATGGAAGCAGGAGAACTCGGTACCGCCGGTGCCGCCGCAAGCCCGGAGACAGAAGCTCAGGGTGAGTACGCGGGTATCTGGCTGTCGCGGTATGAGTTCTACTCGTCCAGCCGTGACGAGACGTTCGACTGTAAGCACTACGTCGTGATCGTCCAGCACGGCAACCGGCTGACGGCGCAGAGCTTGCCCGGAGCCTCGACCAACCCGGACAGCCCCCTGTCTCTGGATCTCACCGTGGACCGAAACGTCATCACGGGCACCTGGACCGAACAGACTGCGGCCGATGGCTACTACCAGGGAGCCCGCTATCACGGGGCCATTCAGATGCTGATCGAGCCCACCGGCCGCCGCATGGCGGGCAAGTGGGTGGGGTTCGGCAAGGATTTCGACGTGAACACCGGACCGTGGGAGCTGCGCCTACTCGACCGGTCCACGGGCCGAGCGAGCATTGAGCGGTACTCGACTCTTCCATCATGAGCGGCATGGTTGGTCATGTGACCAACGGATGACCAACAGCGCCCGGAAGCCGCAGGAAACAGCAGGAAAGGACCGGAGAAGCGCCCACCTAGATACCGCCGTTCATCGGGTATTTGTGCAGGTCAGGGCATGTAAAGGCTGGTGCCCGAGTGGAGAGTTCAAGTCCCCCCTCGGACACCAGCGGAACCCCACTTCGGTGGGGTTCTTCGCGTTCCGGGGCCGCGACGTCGGGTGCGCGCCCCGGCCGGGGGCCCGCAGGCGCGCGGCCGGGGGCGCGGGGGGGGGGAGCCGGTGGGGGCCTTCGAGACGGCCGGCCCGGGCAGCTGCAC
>NZ_JBEXWB010000568.1:0-2599 GCF_040629645.1 Streptomyces sp. NPDC005899
GCAGCGGCCCCGCCCCGCGGAGCACCCGTGCCAGCGGCCCCCGCGCGGTGTCCGAGGCCGGCGGGACGGTGCCGCCGTACGCCTCGGGGGCCAGTTCCCCGGCTCGGCGGTGGGACAGGCAGACGCGCTGCACGTGGCCGTGCTCGTCCAGCAGGTCCACCACGCACCAGTGCGCCAGCCGTCGGGTGAGGATGCGGCACACCCGTCGCAGGCCCTCGGACAGGTCCACGGCACCGCTGAGGGCGGTGCCGGTGTCCGCCAGGAGTGCGAGCCTCTCCAGCGCCGACAGGGCGGCGGGGCCGCCTACGCCGGTGCCCGTGCCACGCGGGCCGTCCGCGGGCTCCGGCCCGTCCGGCTCCCGCGGCGGGGCGGGCCGGGCCGTCCCGGGTGAGGGCGTGGAGGGGGCGGGTTCCACCGTCCGGGGAGTGAGCTGGGCAACGAACACGGTGCGGCCGTCGGCCGTCTCCTGGGTCTGGATGACCAGCCGGACGGGGACCAGCCGGCCGTCCCGGTGCAGCGCGGGGAGCGGTACGGAGCGGCCGAGGATCCGGGGGCGGCCGGTGAGCAGCAGGGAGCTGAACGCCGCTCTGTTCCGCTGCCGCAGGTGTTCCGGGACGAGTGTGGTCAGCCTCCGCCCCAGGAGGTCGTCCACCTCCCAGCCCAGCATCGCCGCAGCCGGGTCGTTCACCGCGATGATCCTGTTCTCCTCGTCGGCGGCGACCGCCGGGGTCCTGCCGGCCTGGATGTGGGCGGGTTCCCACGGCACGAGTCCGGAGACGTTCACGCTCGGGTCGCGCGGGACCACTGTCCAGGCGGTCGGGTGGGCTCCGGCGAGCTGGCCGGCGATCTGGTCGAACAGCCAGGCGCGGAAGGCGCGCGCCTGGGGAAGGGTCGGGCGGCCGAGGAGGTGCTCCTCCCGTGCCGCCTCCTCCGCCAGGTCGAGCACGTGGCGCAGGGTGAGCACCGCGGGTGCGGCGTCCGCGGGCACCGACAGGGAGAGCGACGGGGGAAGGGAACGGGCGTCCGCGGCCGACGGCTGCCGGCCCGTCGCGGCCGCCACGCACGCACTGATGAGGTTGCTCGTGTCGTGAGCCGTGACCAGGTCTCCCGGCCGCACGCCCAGGAGCCCGGCGGCGGGGCCGGCGAGCACGAGTTCGCGCAGCAGCGCGTGCCTGCGCCGCCGGCAGGCCGCGTACAGGGCTGCGGGGAAGTCGATCAGCGTCACGGTGACGCCGGAGCACGCCGGAGTCCCCCAGCCGGAGGGTGGCGGCGGTGGTCCTCCGCCGGTCCGCAGGTCGAACCACACCGTCTTGTGGCTCGGGCCGGCATCCACTCCGTAGCGCCGGGCGAGCCGTTCGACGAGTACGAGCCCCCAGCCCGTCCAGGAGTGCGACGGGTCTTCCCGGGGGACGGGCGAGCGGCCCGGCCGTTCGTCGGTGACCCGCACGTGGATTCTGCCGCCGGCGTGCCGGACGCTCACCTGGACCTGGGTGCGCGCGTGGAGCACCGCGTTGGTCACCAGTTCGCCGGCCAGGAGCTCGGCGGTGTGCACCACGTCCGGCGCGGTGTCGCCCAGGGCCGTGCGCACGAAGTGCCGGGCCGACGCCACGCTCTCCGGCCGCGGGGGGAAACGGCGCGGTGAAGGCCCCGGCGCATTCTGATCGCCCATGGCTGCAGTCTGCTGCACGTGCCCCGCGCGGGGGCCCGGCCGCCCTCGCGTGTCCCGGGCGGGTCGGGTCCGAGCCGCCGTCCGGGTGGGGTGTGCCGCGCCGGGGCACACCGCCCGGCAGGGGGTCCGGCCGCGTGCGTACGGCGGGCGGGGCGTGTCGGGCACGGACGGGGCGGGCGAGGGCGACCGGGCACGGACACCGCGGGCACGGGCGGGATGGACCACCTCCCTTTGCGGAACCTTTACCCGGTCCGGGCCGTTGGGCCGGTGCACGCGCACGCGTGCGACCGACGCAGTGGACGAAGACCGAGGTGACGTCACATGGCAGTGTGGGACCGGCTCAAGGACCAGGCCAGGACTCTGCAGCAGTCCCAGGGCAGGAGCGGCCCGGCCGGCGGGCGCACGGGGTCCGGGGGCGGTGCGCGCGCCCAACTGGTCAGCACGCTCAAGGCCCAGCTCGGTTCGCTCAAGACCGAGCTGAAGAGCGGCGCGTACCGGGACGCGAGCATGGCGATGTGCGCGCTGGTCGCCGCCGCCGACGGCCGTGTGGACCCGGCCGAGCGGCAGCACGTGGAGTCGATGATCCTCGGCAACGACGTGCTGCAGAACTTCCCGCCCGAGCAGTTGCGTCAGCGCTTCAACAACCACGTGGACGCCCTCACGCACGACTTCGCCCGGGGGAAGGCGGAGGCGATGCAGGACATCGCCAAGACCGTCAAGAAGCCGACCGAGGCGCGGGCCGTGATCCAGACGGGCATCGTCGTCGCCGGCGCCGACGGTGACTTCTCCCATGCCGAGCACATGGTCATCCGGGAGGCGTGCACAGCGCTGAACAGAAGTCCTACCGGGGCGGTTCGAAGGTGTACGTCATCGAGACCCACGCGGGCGTGGGCCACGAACAGCTGACCACGATCGGACGCGGGCGCCACA
>NZ_JBEXWB010000569.1:0-2594 GCF_040629645.1 Streptomyces sp. NPDC005899
GGTGCGCGGCCCTCGGGCCGCGCACCGGCGCCACGCGGAGCCCGGGGACGCGTGCACTGCCTTCGAAGCCCCTGGGCCCCGCTCCTCCCGCCGCGACGGGTGCACGGCCCGGGCGTCCGCCCCGCCCGCCTCGCACCGCGACGCAGGCGGCACACGCGACGCCGGGAACGGGCGGGAATTCACCCGGTGCCCATGCCCCCCTCACCACGACGACACCTGAACACCGCGCGACGGCCCGACACTTCGGGGCGAGTCATGCACATGTCCCCGAACGACAGGAAGCATTCGTGCGCACGCACCGGTCCTCGCGCCTCGCGGCCACCGCCCTCCTCGGAGCGGCGATGATCACCCTCGTCCCGCTCTCCCCCGCGCACGCACGGACCCTGCCGTCCGTACCGGCGACGGCCGAGACGGCGGCCCTGTACGACGACGAGGCGGGTGGCAACGCCAACGCCGACGACCCGGCGATCTGGCGCGACGCCGCCGCCCCGGGCCGCAGCCTGGTCGTGGCGACCGCCAAGGAGGGCGGGCTCCGGGTCTACGACCTGGACGCGCGCCTCGTCCAGTCGGTCCCCGCACCGGCGGCCGCCTCCGAGGACGACGCCCCCGGCCGTTTCAACAACGTCGACCTGGTCACCGGGCTCCGGACCCCGGCGGGCCGGTCGGACGTGGCCGTGGTGAGCGACCGGGGCAACGACCGGCTCCGCGTCTACCGCATCGACCCCTCCCAGCCCGGCGGGCCGCTGAAGGACGTCACGGACCCCGCCGCCGCCCCGGTGTTCTCGTCCGGTCAGGAGGAGATCAACGAGCAGCGGACCGCGTACGGGCTGGCCACCTGGCAGGACCGTGCCACGGGGCGTTCCTACGCCGTCGTCAGCCGGCGCAACACCACCGAGCTCGCCCTGCTGGAGCTGCGGCCGACGGCCTCGGGCACGGTCGGCTACCGCCGGGTGCGCACGCTCGCGCTCCCCTCGTCCTTCCGGCTCCCGGACGGCACCTCCTGGACCCCGTGCGGTGAGCCGGGCGAGGGCCCGCAGGTGGAGGGCATGGTCGTGGACCCGGCCGACGGCACCCTCTACGCCGGTCAGGAGGACGTCGGCATCTGGCGGCTCCCGGCGGCCCTGGACGGCAAGCCGGTCCTGGTGGACAAGGTGCGCGAGTACGGAATCCCGGGGACGTACGACCCGCGGACCGAGGAGTGCGAGGCCGGCGCCGACCCCGGTTTCGGCGGCAGGCGGGTGGCGGCGGACGTCGAGGGCCTGACCCTGTTCCAGGAGCCCGACGGGGACGGCTACCTCATGGCGTCCAGCCAGGGTGACAGCACCTTCGCCCTCTACGACCGCGAGGTGTCCGAGGACAACGAGTACGAGGGCGGGTTCCGCGTCACCGGCGCCTCCGCGGACCTGGACGGCAGCGAGGAGTGCGACGGCGCGGCCGTGCTCAACGCACCGCTCGGCTCCCGCTACCCGCGCGGGCTGCTCGTGGTCCAGGACGGGCACGAGACCGCCGCCTCCGGCGGCGGGGACGGCCGGGAGGCGACCGGATTCACGTTCGTCGACCTCGGCGCGGTGGTGGACGCCGCGGACATGTAGCGCCGGCGGACGTCCGGGGCCCCTGCCGCCCGTCCCGGGCCCCCGGACATCGCATAGGCTCGCCGACGATATGAAGAACTACCTCTCCCCCCTGGGGCCCAAGGCGGACAAGGACACCGTCCGGCGTCACAACCTCAGCCTCGTGCTGCGCGCGGTGCGGGACGAGGGAGAGGCCGGCGAAGCCACCAGGGCGGGGGTCTCGGCCCGGGTGGGACTCACCCGGGCCGCGGTGTCCTCCCTGGTCGAGCAGTTGCTGGACAGCGGCTTCCTCACGGAGTCCGGCAAGACCTTCAGCGGGCAGGCCGGGCGCCCCGGCACGGCCCTGAAGGTCGCGCGCACCGGCCCGGCCGGGCTCGGCGTGGAGATCAACATCGACTACGTGTCCGTCTGCGTCGTGGACCTGGCCGGCACGGGCCGCGTCCGGCAGACCGAGCACCTGGACAACCGCGGCTCGGCGGCCGGGGACGTGCTGGCGAGGGCGGCCGGCATCGCCGCGCGCACCCTCGACTCGGCGCGCGAGCAGGACCTCTACCCGGTCGGGGCCACACTCGCGCTGCCGGGTCTCGTGTCGGGCGGTTCGGTGCGCCAGGCGCCGAACCTGGGCTGGAACCAGGTGGCGGCGGAGGAACTGTTCGCCGGGGCCCTCGCCAGACTGCGCCCGGGGACACCCCCGCTGCCGGTGCGCTCGGAGAACGAGGCGAATCTGGCCGCACTGGCGGAGCTGTGGTTCGGGGGGCTCGACGCGGTGCGCAGCTTCCTCTATCTGACGGGCGAGATCGGTGTCGGTGGCGCCCTGGTCCTCGACG
Source organism: Streptomyces sp. NPDC005899 (assembly GCF_040629645.1). Lineage (NCBI taxonomy): Bacteria > Bacillati > Actinomycetota > Actinomycetes > Kitasatosporales > Streptomycetaceae > Streptomyces > Streptomyces sp. NPDC005899. The sequence continues at coordinate 2,399 of NZ_JBEXWB010000569.1, forward strand.
GCCGGCTGCTGCGCGGGGCGAACGGATACGCCGGGGAGATCGGGCACGTGGTGGTCGATCCGGCGGGGCCCGAATGCCGGTGCGGTTCGCGCGGCTGTCTCGAACAGTACGCGGGCCAGACGGCGCTGCTGCGGGCGGCCGGGATCGACGAGGCCGGCGGCGGGGCCGCCGGGGTCATGGAGCTGTAGCGGCGCGC
>NZ_JBEXWB010000570.1:0-2594 GCF_040629645.1 Streptomyces sp. NPDC005899
GGGGCCCGCCCGGGAAGATGCGGGGCGGGTACCGATGTGCGCCGCCCCGCGTCGCGGCAGGATCGGCCGGTGTCCGGCAGCTTGTCGCCCCTCCCCCGACCAGGAGGTCGCTGATGACCCGTCCCCCCGCTCTCCCCGGCGCCGTGTACTTCTCACTGCTCGGGCCCCTCACGGCCGTGGTGGACGGGAAACCCCTCCCGCTCGGCCCGCGCAAGCAGCGCCTCGTCCTGGCCACCCTGCTGTCCCGCCCCAACACCCCGGTGCCCGTCGGCGTGCTGACCGACGTGGTGTGGCCCGAGGAACCGCCCCGGACCGCGCGCAAGAACCTCCAGGTCTACGTCAGCGCCGCCCGTACGCTCTTCGGCACCGTCGACGGGGGCGACCGGGACCGGGTGGTGCACGGCTGCGGCGGCTACCGGCTGCGGATCGAGGAGGGCGAACTGGACACCCTGCGCTTCGGGGCACTGGCCCGGGCGGGCCGGGCGGCCGGTGAGCGCGGGGACCTGCGCACCGCGGCCCGCCTCCTGCGGGAGGCCCTGGACCTGTGGGGGGAGCGGCCCCCGCTGCACGACCTGCGGGACTCCGCCGTGGTCGCGGAGGAGGCCGAGCGGCTGGAGGCCCGCTGCCTGACGGTCTACGAGGACTGGGCGGAGGCGGAGATCGAGACCGGCAGGGCGGCCGTCGCGGCCGACGGTCTGCGGGACCTGGTGGAACGCCACCCGCTGAGGGAGCGGCTCCGGGCGGCCTGGATGAACTCCCTGCACCAGTCCGGCCGACAGGCGGAGGCGCTGGCGGTGTACGACGACTACCGCCAACTGCTGTCCAGGGAGCTCGGGCTGGAGCCCAGCCCGGCCCTCGCCGCCCTCTACGGGCGGATCCTCGGGCGGGGGACGTCCGCACGGCTCGCCGCACCGCGCAGGGCCGCGCGAGACGTGTCACTCCCCGCGGACATCCGGGACTTCACCGGCCGTGAGGACGAACTGGCGCGGCTGGTGCCGGTGGTGGGGGCGCCGGACGGCGGCGTGCTGCTGGTCACCGGGCCCGCCGGGATGGGCAAGTCCGCGCTGGCCGTCCGGGCCGCGCACCTGCTCGGGGAGGAGTTCCCCGACGGGCGGGTGCATGTGCGGGCCCGTCACCAGGACGGCACCGCCCGCGGGCGTACCGGCATGCTGGAGGAGCTGCTGCGGCTGTGCGGCGTGGAGACCTCGGGCCGGCCCGACGCGGCGGAGGCGGAGGACGCGTGGCAGGACTGGCTGTCCCGGCACCGGGTCCTGCTCGTGCTGGACGACGTGGTGGACGAGGCGTCGGTGCGGGGGCTGCTGCCCCGGTCCGGGCGGTCCTCGGTCCTCCTGACCGCGCGGGGGCAGCTGGCCGGTCTGGCGTCCGTGCACCGGATCGCCCTGTCCGCGCCCGGGGACGCCGAGTCGCTGGAACTCCTGGAGCGGCTGACCGGTGCGGACCGCCTGCGCACGGATCCCGTGGCGGCGCTGCGGATCGTCCGCGCCTGCGGGGCCCTGCCCCTGGCCGTCGCGGTGAGCGGCATGAGGCTGGCGGTGCTGCGGCACCTGCCGCCGGCGGAGTACGCGGCCCGCATCGAGGATCCCTGTACGGCTCTGGACGAACTGGTCGCCGGGGACGTGTCCGTACGGTCGCGGATCGCGGCGGGCTGGCAGGACCTGAGCGCCCGCGACCGCGCCGCGCTGACGCGGATCGCCGGGCACACGCGGGACGGTGACTTCACCCTGGCACGGGCGACGGCCGCGCTCGGCCTGGACGAGAGGGAGGCCATCCGGGCCGTCGAGGCGCTCATCGACACCGGTGCGGTGACCTCTCCCCCGGGTGAGGTCACCGCACACGCGGCGCGGTACGAGGTACCGCGCCTGCTCTGTGTGTACGCCCGCGAGATGGCGGCGCCCGACGCCGGCGCGGGCGCCCCGCGGGCGCTTCGGGGGGCGGCGCTGGAACTCCTCAGCCGAGGGTGAGCAGTTCCAGCAGACCGGCGGGGGCCTGCCCGGCCCCGCCCCGTGGTGCCCCGCCCTCTCCGGTGCCGCCCGGCCCCCCGGACAGGAAGTGCAGGCCGAGGAGGACACCGGCCGCTCCCGTGCCGAGGTCGGCGGAGAAGCGGCGCAGCCCCGCACCCGGCACGAGCAGCCCGTCCCCGTCGGCGACCAGGTGCCAGGCCAGGTTGCGTACGGAGGCCAGGACACCGGGCCCGGTCCGGGCCGGCCCCGGACCGAGCTGGCCGGAGGTGGCGGCGAGCCCCGTACGCCCGGTGAACAGCCCCGGTTCGCGGACGAACTCCATCGCGCAGCCCCTGCGCACGCCCGGGATCAGGGCGCTCAGCGCCGGGTCCTCGTGGAGCGCGGTGTACGCCTGCGCCACCAGGGCGGCGCCCGCGCTCCCCTGGCTCAGGTAGAGCAGGTGGCGCCGGCCGTCGCGCACCTGGAGCGTGCCGTCGGGCATGGTGACGATGTGCGCGGCCTCGTGCTCCAGGGCGGCGCGCGCGGCCCCCCGCCGCCACCCCAACCCCGTAACCGCCGGCCGGGACGTGGGGAGCAGGGCGCCGCCGGCCGGACCGCGCAGCACGCCCCCCC
>NZ_JBEXWB010000571.1:0-2593 GCF_040629645.1 Streptomyces sp. NPDC005899
CCACGCACGCCGCCAGCACCTCCCCCCGTGGGGGCGCGGCGGCCCCGCGCCCCCCCACGACCCGGCTGTTGAGCCGGGCCCGGAGATCGGCGAGGGAGGTGTCTCCGAACGGCGCGGGGCAGTCGATCATACGCTGTTCGACGCGGCCCGTGTCCGTGATCAGTACGAGCATCAGCCGGGCCGGCGCCAGCGCCAGCAGTTCCACGTGCCGCACCGTCGAGCGGGTCAGCGAGGGGTACTGGACGACGGCGACCTGCCGGGTCAGCTGCGCGAGCAGCCGGACCGTACGGCCCACGACGTCGTCGAGGTCGACCGCGCCGTCGAGGAAGTTCTGGATGGCCCGGCGCTCGGGCGACGACAGGGGCTTGACCCCCGCGAGCTTGTCGACGAACAGCCGGTAGCCCTTGTCCGTGGGGATGCGCCCCGCGCTGGTGTGGGGCTGGGCGATGAAGCCCTCGTCCTCCAGCACCGCCATGTCGTTGCGGACGGTGGCCGGGGAGACGCCCAGGCTGTGCCGCTCGGTGAGCGCCTTGGAGCCGACCGGCTCCTCGGTCCCGACATAGTCCTGGACGATGGCGCGCAGCACTTCGAGTCTGCGTTCACTGAGCACCGCGCACACCTCCAGCTGTGGTTCTTCGGCGTCTGCCTGGCACTCTGCGCGTTCGAGTGCCAGCAATCCCCGGCCAGTGTACGGGGGCGGGGTGGTGCGGGGGCAAGGGCGACCGGCCATGCCCTCGCGTAACCGCGCAGGTCGCTGCCGATAGCGTCGTCGTATGGACGTCGCTTGGGAAGAGTTCGGCTGGGAGCGATTGGGCGACAGTGCGGGGCGCCGGCGCCTTCCCGTCTGGGACGCGACGGTCTCCCTGGTGGCGGGAGCGGACGGTGTGCTGCTCCACGACACGGGCGCGACGCTCCGGGAGGGCGCCGAGGTGCGGGCCCAGGCGCAGGCGCTCCTCGGCCGCGGGGTGACGCATATCGCACTCAGCCACCCGCACTTCGATCACGTACTGGGCACCGGCGCCTTCGCCGGGGCGGAGGTCTACGGCGCGGCCGGCATGGCGGAACTGCTCAGGCACCGTGCCGGGGAACTGCGCGACGACGCGGTCCGCCACGGGGTGAGCGAGCACGACGCCGACACCGCGACGGACGTCCTGATGCCGCCGCGGCACCGGGTCAGCGGTGAGGTGACCCTCGATCTGGGGGGCGGCGTGCGGGTTCTGCTGGCCGACGTGGGTCCGGGGCACACCGGCCACGACCTGGCGGTGCTGGTGCCGGGCTCGCCCGCCGTGGTGCTCTGCGGGGATCTGGTCGAGGAGTCCGGCGAGCCCCAGGCGGGCCCGGACGCGGTGCCCTCGCACTGGCCGGCCGCCCTGGACCGGCTGCTGGAACTGGGCGGCGAGGACGCGTTGTACGTCCCCGGGCACGGGGCGGTCGTGGACGCCGCCTTCGTACGGGCGCAACGCGACGGGCTGGCCCGCCGTTTCGGCGTGTCGTGAAGGGCGGCCCGCCCGCCGTGCCGTGACGCCACGTGTCCCGGCGTGCCGCTTATCGTCGTCCCATGCGCAGTTACCAGCCTGATCTGACCCCGCCGTGGAAGAGGTCCGCCACCGCTCCCGAGGTGCCCGCCGAGCCCGATCTGGTCGTGGAGGAGGTCGCCACCGGCTTCTGCGGGGCGGTGATCCGCACCGAGAAGACGGCCCAGGGGCCCACGGTCACTCTGGAGGACCGTTTCGGCAAGCACCGGGTGTTCCCGATGGAGCCGCGCGGCTTCCTGCTGGAGGGGCGGGTGGTCACCCTCGTCCGCCCCGCGGCCGGCGGACCCGTCCGCCCGGCGCGTACGGCCTCCGGCTCGGTGGCCGTCCCCGGTGCGCGGGCCCGGGTGGCCCGGGCGGGCCGGATCTACGTGGAGGGGCGGCACGACGCCGAACTGGTCGAGCGGGTCTGGGGGGACGACCTGCGCATCGAGGGCGTGGTCGTGGAGTACCTCGAGGGCATCGACGACCTGCCCGCGATCGTCCGCGAGTTCGGGCCCGGCCCGGACGCCCGCCTGGGGGTGCTGGTCGACCATCTGGTGCCGGGATCGAAGGAGTCGCGCATCGCCGCCCAGGTCACGGGCGACGACGTGCTGGTGGTGGGACACCCGTACATCGACGTCTGGGAGGCGGTGAAGCCCTCGTCCGTGGGCATCGCGGGCTGGCCGGTGGTGCCGCGCGGCCAGGACTGGAAGACGGGCGTGTGCCGTGCGCTCGGCTGGCCGGAGAACACGGGAGCGGCCTGGCAGCACATCCTGTCCCGGGTCCACTCCTACAAGGACCTGGAGCCCCAGCTGCTCGGCCGCGTGGAAGAGCTGATCGACTTCGTCACCCTGCCGGCCTGAGAGGCCGGAGCGGTCCCGGGTGCGGGTGCGGGGGTGCGTGCGGAGGCGGGGCCGGGATCGGACAAGGGGGCCGGGATCGGCAACGGCCCCGGTCCCGCGCCCGGGCGGCCGCGCGACCTGGCGTCCGCGGCGGGGCGCCCGCCGACGGCGCGCGGGACCCGCGGCCTCAGTCAACCAGGTCCCGGACCACGACGAGACCTTCCTGGCGCCGTTCGT
>NZ_JBEXWB010000572.1:0-2573 GCF_040629645.1 Streptomyces sp. NPDC005899
GGCCAGCACCAGATGTGGGCCTCCCACTTCATCTCCTACGAGCAGCATGGCCCCGCCGGGGCCCTGCCTCCGGGCCTCACCGGCCACCTGCTGTCCGGACTCGCGGGCCCGGTCGGTGACCTGCCCGGCCTGGTCCCTGCCCTCGTCGCGGGTGGTGCGGGCGGCGTCCGCCGCGCTCTCCTTGACCTCCTCCGCGGCCTGCTTCGCGGTCTCGGTGGCGTCGTCCTTGACGCGCCGGGCGGATTCGGCCGCGGCCTCCTTGACCGGTTCGATCGCGTCGCCGGCCTGTTCGGACAGTTTGCCCGCCGCCTGCTCCTCCGCCTGGGACCCGGGCAGGAGGGAGGCCGCCAGCAGCCCGGCGCCGAAGGCGATGAGCCCGGCGGCCAGAGGATTGCCCTCGGTCTGCCGTATCGCCTGTTCCGGAGCCTGTTTGACCGCCTCACCCACCTGCCCGGCACCTTCCGGGACGGCGTGTGCGGCCTTCCGGGTGCGGTCGGCGGCCTGGCTCCGGGTCTCCGAGGCGCCGCCCATCACCCTGTGACGCAGGCCGGTGGCCCTCGACCGCATGCGGTCGGTGCGCCGCCGCATCACGCGCTTCGGGCTGGTGCGGTCGGTCAGCAGACCGACGTCGTCCGAGAGCCTGTCGCGGGTCGCCTGGATGTCGGCCTTTACCTGGTCGGGTGACGTGCCCACTGTGCGTCCTCCTTCAGTGTCTCCACGGTTCGTGCCGGCTGGGGTGACACGCGCCGCATCCTGGACCGGCCCATCACGTACAGCACGCCCGCGACGGCCGCCCACACGGCGGTGACGACGAGGGCGGCCCAGCCGGCGTCCATGACGTTGGCCAGGCCGAACACGGCCGCCAGCGACAGGAACAGCGCCACCATGTAACCGGCGAACCCCGCTCCGCCGAGCATGCCGGCGGCCTTGCCCGCCTTGGTGGCCTCTTCACGGATCTCCGCCTTGGCGAGTTCCACCTCCTGACGGAACAGCACCTGCATGTCCGACGTCACCCGTGAGACCAGCTCGCCGACCGAGCGGTCCTCGTCCGGGTGTCGTGCCGTGGTCCTCGTCCGGGTGGTGAGCGACGACATCTCACACCCCCGGACGACGTGGGAGTTCCGCCGGGGCCGGGCTGCCCGGCCCGAGCGGGGCCACCTCCTGGTGCTCGGCGGCCGGACGGCCACCGTCCGAGGAGTGCGCCGCCTTGCCCGCCTTGCCGAGGCGGCCGACGGCGAGGCCCGCCAGGACCGCCCCGCCCAGGAAGACACCCGGACGCCGACGGCCGAAGTCCCGGAGGTCGCCGAGCATGCCGTCGAGGCTGTTGCCGGCGAGGTAGTCGGCGGCACGGTGGCCCTGGTCCGCGGTGCGGGCGGTGAGGCTGCGCGCGGGGGAGTCCTTCCGGGCCCCGTCGGCGAGGCCCCCGAGATCGTCCGCCCACTGGCGCACCGCGTCCGCCAGGCGGTCCGTCTGCTCCTGGCCCTCGTCCATGAGGCGCCGCTTCAGATCGTGTACCGCGCTGTCGGCCTGCCTGCGCGCCTCGCCCGCGACCGCCTTCGCCTGTTCGGCGGCGGTTCCGGCCACCTCGCCGGCGGCCTGCCCGGCCTGCGCGGTCGTCGCCGAGGCCTGCTCTCTCGCTGTCCGACCCACCTGCTGTGCCCGTTCGGCTTCCCTCATGAGCCATCCCTCCTTTCGACGGTGCACCGGCCGGGGCCTCGGGCCCACCGGGCGCCGACGCGCCTGTCCATGGGCCGTACCGCTCTGCGCGGCGGATCCGGCTGACACCTTTTCCGTGCCCTTCACCTCGCGGGTAACCATGGGAAATGCTCGCAAACAATCTCGGAAAGGACTTTTACGGACATGCCGTGAGGCGGTGCGGGCGGGGGAGGAACGCGGGAGTGCCGCGTCGCCGGATCCGGGAGGGGCGGCCGCGCGCTCGGTGCCGCCGCGGCGCTCGTGGCGCCGGGCCCTCAGCGCACCGCGGGGGCGTCCAGGCCGAGCCGGGCGAGGAGGCCCGCCCGGTGCAGGGCGGCTATCGGCTGCACCAGATCGGGGTGGCGGAGCAGGGCGGCTGCCTCCAGGTCGTGGGCGTCGGGCGCGACCAGGCGCCGGAAGCCGGCAACGGCACCGCCCGTGTCCTCGCCCGCGGCGAGGGCGGCCACCGCGGCCTCGGCCAGGACGGGGGCGGCCAGCAGGCACGCGGCCCAGCTGGCGACCACCTCGTCCACCCACGAGGACCACGGGTGGTCCTCACCGGCGCCGGACATCCCCGTCACCCGGTCCAGCCGGGCCGATCCCCCCGGCCCGGCCATGGCCACCAGGGCGGCGTCCATCGCGCTCGGGTAGCGCAGCAGGGCGGCGACCGTGACGGCCTGGCACGCCTGCACCTCCGCCAGCGCGGACGAGAACGCGCCCCGCGAAGGGTAGGCGCGCGTGAGCCACCGCGCGCTCGCGCTGATCAGTGGAGAGAGTTCGACGTGCACTGCCGGCCACCCGTGGTCGCCCCGGAAACATGACTGCCGACGCTACGCCGGGGCGTTCGCGCCCCCCATGACGCGGGACACAGACCGGCA
>NZ_JBEXWB010000573.1:0-2570 GCF_040629645.1 Streptomyces sp. NPDC005899
CCGAGGTCGGAGTGGTGACCCTGACGCCGTGCGGGGAGCGGAACCACGCCTTCTGCCCGTACCACCATCTCGCCGGGGCGCGGCGGGACGGGCCCCTCAGTCGGCCGACTCGGTCCCCAGCATGGCGAGCCCCAGCTGGGTGAGCTCGGCGGAGACCTCGTCCGGGCGGGCCCGGCGGGGGCGGCGCGCGTGGTGGGCCATCAGCTCGTGGACCGTGCCGACCATGACCATCACCACGACCCGGTGGTCCCGCTCCTCCGCCTCCCCGCGCACCGCGGCCCGCTCGGCCTCACCGGTGAGGAAGTCGGCCCACAGACTCCGCCACCGCCTGCAGTGCTCGTCGACCGCCGGGCTCACGCCCAGCACCTCGACGAACGTCACCCGGGCCTCCCGGAGGTCCTGGGTCACCGCGGACACGTACGCGTCGAACAGGCGCCGGAAGCGCTCGGCCATCGGGCAGTCGTCCATCCCCTCCGAGAGCAGGGCCCGTTCCGCGGCCCGCAGCCCGTTGGTCGTGACCTGGTTGTGCAGGGCGGTCAGCACCCCCTCCCGGGAACCGAACTCCTCCCGGAGCACCTCCGCCGGCACCCCGGCCGTCTCGCACAGCGCCTGCTCCGACGTCTGCGCGTAGCCGTACACACCGAACAGCTCCAGCCCCGCTTCGAGCAGTTGCTCACGGGCCCGCGTACGCGCCCTGTCGACCGTGCCGGTCACCTGATCCACCGAGACATCCACCACGGGGTCCTCCTTCGTCTACCGCGTCTCCCACAGTTCGCGGCGGCGGCTGAGCGGGGCCGCGAGCGCACCGGAGGGTTTCCTCACCTCCGCATGGCGCGAGCGCCATTGTCCCGGCCCCGCCGGCCGCCCACCCACTCCGCCGCGCCGCCCGGCGGGTGGCGAACCCGAGTTCGGAATCGGCCGGGGCGCGTCGCCGACCTCCACCCGACCCGGCCCGCCCGCGGGAGGCCCAGGTCACATCCGCCCGTGTCACAGGGGGCCGGGCTGTCTCGTCCCAGGTATGCAGCCACTCACGACCACGGAGGAGCACACCATGGACGCGCGACTGAACCTCTTGACCGATCCGGCCGCCGGCAAGGCCCTCAAGCACTTCATGGCGGCGGGCAAGGCGATCAAGGAATCGCCCCTGCCCACCATGACGCAGGAACTGGTGGCACTGCGCGTCAGCCAGATCAACGGCTGCGCCTCCTGCATCGACATGCACACCAAGGACGCCACGGCCGCCGGTGAGAGCCCGGTACGCCTGCACCTGGTGGCGGCGTGGCGGGAGGCCACGGTCTTCACCGACGCGGAACGGGCCGCTCTGGAGGTCGCGGAGGAGGGGACCCGGATCGCGGACGCGGCCGACGGAGTCGGCGACGAGGTGTGGGCCGCCGCCGCCGAGCACTACGACGAGGAACAGCTCACCGCCCTGGTCGTCCTGATTGCCTTCATGAACACGGCGAACCGGTTGAACATCATGACCCGGCAGCCGGCCGGAGACTACGAGCCCGGCCAGTTCCACTGAGGGCCCGGACCCGGCGGGCGCCACCTCGCCCGCCGGGTCCGGGTGATCACACGAGGCCGCCTGCGCCGATGAGTACGGTCAGGTGGAGGTGTTCCGTACGAGGGAGCCGGCGTGAGCAACGTGAGCAAGGTGAAGGACTTCGAGGAGCTGCGGCCGCTGTTGTTCTCGATCGCCTACCGCATCCTCGGCAGTGTGAGTGAGGCCGAGGACGCGGTACAGGAGACATGGCTGCGTTTCGACGGCTCAGCGACCCTTCCCACCTCGGCGAAGGCCTTCCTCTCGACCACCGTGACGCGCCTCTCGATCGATGTCCTGCGCTCCGCACGGGTGCGGCGGGAGGAGTACGTCGGGCCGTGGTTCCCCGAGCCGCTGCTGAGCGATCCGTATCAGGATCCCGCGCGGTCGGTGGAGCTGGCCGACTCGGTCTCGATGGCGGCGCTGCTGTTGCTGGAGCGGCTCAGCCCGCTGGAGCGGGCGGTCTTCCTCCTGCGGGAGGTGTTCGCCTTCGGGTTCGAGGACATCGCCACGGCGGTGGGGCGTTCGGAGCCGGCCTGCCGGCAACTCCTGGTGCGGGCACGGCGGCACATGGAGGCGGGCCGTCCACGGTTCACAGCGGACCGTCGGGAGCGGAAGGAGCTGGCGACGAGGTTCTTCGCCGCGCTGAAGGACGGTGACGTGGGCGGGCTTCAGGAGCTGCTGGCCGCCGACGTGCAGCTGGTCGGGGACGGCGGCGGCAAGGCCCCGCAGCTGGCCAGGGCCGTCGTCGGCGCGGAGAAGGTGGCCCGGACGCTGGGTGGTTTCCTCCCCTGGCTCTTCCGGATCGACGTGACGCTCGAACCGCACGAGATCAACGGTCAGCCCGGCGCGATCTTCCACGACCGGGACGGCAAGATCCTGCACATCCTGGTCCTGGACGTGCTCGAAGGCCGGATCCAGACCATCCGCACGGTGCTCAACCCCGACAAGCTCGGCCACCTGGGGCCGGTCGGCGACGCCTGGGCCGTCAGCCGCGAGGTGAAGCGGGCCCGTCGGCGGACGCATCCGT
>NZ_JBEXWB010000574.1:0-2533 GCF_040629645.1 Streptomyces sp. NPDC005899
CACCGCGCCGCCCACGACCACCCCCCCCCCCCCATCGGCGCGTCCGGCCCCCCGCCGGCGCCCCGCCGGCCCCGCGACCCGGCGTGACCGGAGCCGCGGCGGGGCGGCACGGCCGGAGCGCCTCGCCGCCTCCCCGCTCCGGTCGCGGGCCGCCGGGCGCGCCCCCGGGCGGAAAACGCCGCGACGCGGCGGCGGGGGCGCGGGCATCCTACGGTCATGCCGAAGCCTTCAGGATTCCAGTACGAGCAGCACGGTGACACGAGCGTCACCATCACCCACCACGGCCGCCCCGCGGGCACCCTGCGCGGCGGCCGCGCGGCGAAGTTCGTCGCCGAGGTGGAGTCCGGCGACGCCCAGCTGGTCATGGCGCGCTGGACGGGCGCGTACCGGCACGGCAACGAGCGCACCGCCCGCGAGCACCCCCGCAACCGGGCCCGCGGCGGGCGCTGACCCGTACGGGGCACACCGGTGAAGGTAAGGGAACGGCAAAGCCGGATCGTTCGTTACCCCGTGCATGACCGCAATGACCCCCGGCTCGAACATCCCTCTCTCCGCCGCCCGCGTGGCGGTGGACGTCGCCGCACCGGTGCGGCTCGACGTCTCGGGCCTGCTGCTCACCGCCGACGGCAAGGTGCGCTCGGACGACGACTTCATCTTCTACAACCAGCCCTCGGGCCCCGGCGTGACCTACCGGCCGGGCGGCGGCTCCGCGCCCGACGCGATCGTGGTGGACACCACGGCGGTCCCCCCGGGCATCGAGAAGATCGTCGTCACGGCGAGCCCCGACGCGGCCGGCCGGACGTTCCAGGGCATCGAGCCCACCGCGACCGTGCGCAACGCGGACGACGGAAGCGCGCTCGCCACCTTCACCCCTCCCCGGCTGGGCGGCGAGACGGCGCTGGTGGTCGTCGAGATCTACCGGCGCAACGGCGCGTGGAAGGTCCGCGCGATCGGCCAGGGCTACGCCGACGGGCTCGCGGGCATCGCCACCGACTTCGGCGTCTCCGTGGAGGAGCCCGCCGCCGCACCCGCCGCCGCACCCGCCGCCCCGGCCGCTCCTCCGGTCGCGGCGGCGGCCGCTCCCGTGGACCCCCGGATCGCTCCCCCGGCACCGCCCGCACCCCCCGCTCCGCCGGCCGCGCCGCCCGCGCCGGCCGGCGCCGGCCGGATCAACCTCGACAAGGGCCGGGTCAACCTCCAGAAGAACCAGACGGTGTCCCTGGTCAAGGGCGGCCGCCCGCTGCTCTCGCAGGTCAAGATGGGGCTCGGCTGGGAGCCGGCGTTCCGCGGCAAGGACATCGACCTCGACGCCTCGGTGATCGCCTACGGCCCCGACCGCAAGCACCTGGACAGCTGCTACTTCGGCAAGCTGTCCATCCTGAACGGCGCGATCAAGCACTCCGGCGACAACCTCACGGGCGAGGGCGCGGGTGACGACGAGGTGATCGTCGTCGACCTCGGCCGGATCCCCGCCGAGGCGACCGGCCTGGTCTTCACGGTGAACTCCTTCACCGGGCAGAAGTTCACCGAGGTGGCCAAGGCCTACTGCCGGCTGATCGACGCGGCCACCGGCGAGGAGCTGGTCCGCTTCGACCTGACCGGCGCGGAGCCGCAGACCGGCGTGATGATGGCCAAGCTGATCAAGCAGTTCTCCGGCGAATGGGAGATGACGGGCATGGGCGAGTTCGTGAAGTCGCGGACCGTGCGCGGCATGGTCAAGCCCGCCGCGAAGGCCCTGTAGAGCCGCGAAGAGCCCACAACGGCTTCCGGGGCACCTGGTGGACTTCTCCTCAGGTGCCCCGGATCCGGAGAGTCTCCGGTCGGACGCGGTACGTGCTCGTTCTCCCTCTCAGAGCTTGGTCAGCTTGGAGTACGGGCTCAGGATCCTTCCCTGACGCCCCGAGAAGTCGATGAGCACTGCGTCGTTGTCGCCCTCTACAGCGAGGACTCGGCCGAGTCCGAACTGGTCGTGCGACACCCTGTCGCCCACATCGAAGCATTCGACCGGTGGGGCCGCCTGGGCCGGGCGGTTGAAGGGACTGGAAGGCAGGTGACGCCGGGATCCGGCTGACTGTTTCATTACGTTGAGTATGCGCCCTGGGAGCGTCCGACGCCATGCCCGACCGCACCCGGGGCCGCAGTAGTGGCGGTTTCGTAATCAGCCGCCCCGGGGTCGGCGGGCGCTCCTGCCCGCCTCCACCAGGGGCACCGAGCGGAATGCCGCGCCGGAAAGCCCCCCGAAAGTGTGGCGGTTCTCGCTCCCGGACGGCGCGTGCCCGGTGCGGTGTGCCGCGCGGTCCCGGATGCGGGGCCGGCCCGGTCGGCGCGGTCCCCCGTCCGCCTCCGCGCGGGAGGTGCGCGGGGCCTGCCCGGCCGTGTCGATCAGCACGGCGCGGTGGCCCCGGGGCGCCGGCGTAGCTCCCGGGCGGCGCGGTAGGGGCCGTCCCCGTCCCCGCAGCACCCGGCAGGCCGCCGCTCCTCGCCGGACGGTGCCTGCCCGGATCCGGCGGCCGGCGGTCCGGCACACGGCGGC
>NZ_JBEXWB010000575.1:0-2520 GCF_040629645.1 Streptomyces sp. NPDC005899
AGCGCAGGGAGCGGGCCTGGCGCCGAGGGCTTGCGCATCCGTCGGCCGGTCCGCCGCCTGCGCCTGCCTCCCCGCCCCGGTCGGAGGCGTGGGTGTGCCGACCCGGAAGGGGCCCGGGCCGGTCCGGCCCGCCGGACCGCGCCGGTCCGCACCCGCACCCCGCGCACCCCGGGCCGCGAACCGGCTCAGAGGCCCACCCCGCACATCGTCCGGCCGCGAACCGGCTCAGGCCTCGCGAGAGCCCGCGTACATGTCGTCGATGAGGTCCTGGTACTCGCGCTCGACGACCGGCCGCTTGAGCTTGAGGCTGGGGGTCAGCTCACCGTGCTCGATGTCGAGGTCGCGGGGCAGCAGGCGGAACTTCTTGATGGTCTGCCAGCGCTGCAGGCCCTCGTTGAGCTGCTTCACGTATCCCTCGATGAGCTCCACGGCCTGCGGCGACGCCACCACGTCCGCGTACGGCTTGCCGCCCATGCCGTTCTCCTGCGCCCACCCGAGGATCGTGGGCTCGTCGAGCGCGATGAGGGCCGTGCAGAAGTTCCGGTCCGCGCCGTGCACGAGGATGTTGGAGACGTAGGGGCACACCGCCTTGAACTGGCCCTCCACCTCGGCCGGCGCGATGTACTTCCCGCCGGACGTCTTGATCAGGTCCTTCTTGCGGTCGGTGATCCGCAGGTAGCCGTCCTGGGAGAGCTCACCGATGTCACCGGTGTGGAACCAGCCGTCGGACTCCAGCACCTCGGCGGTCTTCTCGGGCAGCCGATGGTAGCCCTCCATGACGCCGGGGCCGCGCAGCAGGATCTCGCCGTCCTCCGCGATCCGGACCTCCGTGCCGGGGAGCGGCTTGCCCACCGTGCCGGTGCGGTAGGCCTCGCCCCGGTTGACGAAGGAGGCGGCGCTGGACTCGGTGAGGCCGTACCCCTCCAGGATGTGGATCCCCGCCCCGGCGAAGAAGAGGCCGATGTCGGGGGCGAGAGCGGCGGAACCGGAGATGCAGGCGCGGAGCCGCCCTCCGAAGGCCTCACGGATCTTCGCGAAGACGAGGGCGTCGGCGACCTTGTGCCGGGCGTTGAGCCCGAACGGCACGGAGGCGTTGCCGGTCCGGCGGAAGTTGTCCTGCGAGACCGTCGCGTACTCGCGGGCCACGCCTGCGGCCCACTGGAAGATCTTGTACTTCGCACCGCCACCGGCCCGCGCCTTGGCGGCGACCCCGTTGTACACCTTCTCGAAGATGCGCGGGACAGCCGCCATGTAGGTCGGCTGGACCACCGGGAGGTTCTCGATGATCTTGTCGACCCGGCCGTCGACCGCGGTGACGTGACCGACCTCGATCTGGCCGGACGTGAGCACCTTGCCGAACACGTGGGCAAGAGGCAGCCAGAGGTACTGGGTGTCGTCCGCGTTGATCATCCCGGTGGCCACGGTCGCCTTGGCCATGTACGACCAGTTGTCGTGCGGCAGCCGCACGCCCTTGGGACGGCCGGTGGTGCCCGACGTGTAGATGATGGTCGCCAGTTGGTCCGCGGTGATCGCGGCGACCCGGTCGGTGACCGCTTCCGGGTTCTTCGCCAGGTACTCGCCGCCGCGGTCCTCCAGCTCGGCCAGCGTGAGGACCCAGCCCTCCGGGTCACCCTCCACGGGCCCGGCCCCGGCCGGGTCGATGACGACGACGTGCGCCAGACCGGGCAGACCGGCACGGCTCTCCCGGGCCTTCGCCAGCTGGGCCGCGTCCTCGGCGATCAGCACGCGGCTGTCCGAGTCGGCCAGGATGAAGGCGGACTCCTCCGTGTTCGTGGAGGGGTAGATCGTCGTGGTCGCGGCACCCGCGCACATCACGCCGAGGTCGGCCAGGATCCACTCGACCCGGGTGGAGGAGGCGAGGGCGACCCGCTCCTCCGGCCCGACACCCAGAGCGATCAGACCGGCGGCGATCGCGTGGACCCGCTCCGCGGCCTGCGCCCAGGTCAGCGACTTCCACTCGTCGGGCCCCTGCCCCGACGGGGCCGGCACCGGATAGCGGTATGCCTCCCCGTCCGGGGTGGCCGCCACGCGGTCGAGGAAGAGGGTCGCCACGGAGGGCGGCCGGTTATCGATCAAGGTCAGATTGTCGCTCACGACGTCCTCCGGGCCTGCGGCGTTGCTATGACCGGCTGCTGGTTGCTGCTGCTTGGGGATTCCTGCTTCTCTTCCCGCTCGGCCTGCTTGTTTAACTGGCGAGTAACTAACGGGGTGGTGATCAGAGTAAGGCGCACGGGACCGTCGCGTAAGGGGCAACAGGCCGCCGCTTGATAACGAACGGGCCCCTCAGCCGCGGAGGTCCGCGGCTCAGGGGCCCGAGGTGCTACCGGGGAGTACGAAGTGACGGGAGTGGCCGCCTCACGTGGTGCGGTGTCGCGCCGCACACAGCCAAGGACCGCGTCCGGGCGGTCGGGCCGACTCCGTGGAAAGGCCCATGACCGCCACCCCACGGGCGGGTGCCACCACCGTCCGACCGGGCCATGGCGGGCAGCCGCCCGCCAT
>NZ_JBEXWB010000576.1:0-2515 GCF_040629645.1 Streptomyces sp. NPDC005899
CGGGGAGGGGGACGGCCGCAGGGCGAGCGCCCGGACGGGTCAGCCGGCGGCTCCCAGCGCCTCGGACACCAGGGCGCGGGCCTCGTCCTGGACGCGCGCGAGGTGTTCGGCGCCCTGGAAGCTCTCCGCGTACACCTTGTAGACGTCCTCCGTGCCGGAGGGGCGGGCCGCGAACCAGGCGCTGTCGGTGCAGACCTTCAGCCCGCCGATGGCGGCGCCGTTGCCCGGGGCCTCGGTGAGGACCGCGGTGATGGGCTCGCCCGCCAGTGAGCCGGCGGTGACCTGCTCCGGGGAGAGCCGGGCCAGCACCGCCTTCTGCTCACGGTCGGCGGGGGCGTCGACCCTCGCGTAGGCCGGGTCGCCGAAGCGTGCGGTCAGTTCGCCGTAGTGCTGGGAGGGGGTGGAGCCGGTGACCGCCGTGATCTCGGAGGCCAGCAGTGCCAGCAGGATGCCGTCCTTGTCCGTCGTCCACACCCGGCCGTCGCGGCGCAGGAAGGACGCCCCGGCGGACTCCTCGCCGCCGAAGCCCAGGGTGCCGCCGAACAGGCCGTCTACGAACCACTTGAAGCCCACGGGCACCTCCACCAGTTGCCGCCCCAGGTCCGCGGCGACCCGGTCGATCATGGAGGAGGACACGAGGGTCTTGCCGATGCCGGTGCCGGCGGGCCAGTTCTCGCGGTGGGAGTAGAGGTAGCGGATGGCGACGGCGAGATAGTGGTTGGGGTTCATCAGCCCGCCGTCCGGCGTGACGATGCCGTGCCGGTCGGCGTCCGCGTCGTTGCCGGTGGCGATGGTGTACGCGTCGCGCTGCTCGATCAGCGACGCCATGGCGTGCGGCGAGGAGCAGTCCATGCGGATCTTCCCGTCCCAGTCCAGCGTCATGAAGCGCCAGGTGGGATCGGCGAGCGGATTGACGACGGTCAGGTCCAGGCGGTGGCGTTCGGCGATGCGGCCCCAGTACGCGACCGAGGCGCCGCCGAGCGGGTCCGCGCCGATCCGGATGCCCGCGTCGCGTACGGCGTCCAGGTCCAGGACGGCCGGGAGGTCCTCGACGTACCCGGTCAGGAAGTCGTGCCGTCCGGTGGTACCGGCGGCCAGGGCCCGGGCGTAGGGGATCCGCCGGACCTCTTTCAGCCCGCCCTCGATCAGGGCGTTGGCCCGGTCCTGGATCCAGGAGGTGGCGTCCGAGCCCGCGGGGCCGCCGTGCGGCGGGTTGTACTTGAAGCCGCCGTCGGCGGGCGGGTTGTGCGAAGGGGTGACCACGATGCCGTCCGCGAGTCCCCTGGTGCGGTCCCTGTTGTGGGTCAGGATCGCGTGGGAGACGGCGGGGGTCGGGGTGTAGCCGTCGTCCGTGTCGATGAGGACGGTGGCCCCGTTGGCGGCGAGCACCTCGACGGCGGTGATGCGGGCCGGCTCGGACAGCGCGTGGGTGTCGGCGCCGAGGAACAGCGGCCCGTCGGTCCCCTGCCGGGCACGGTATTCGCAGATGGCCTGCGTGGTGGCGGCGATGTGGTCCTCGTTGAAGGCCGCGGCCAGGGCCGACCCGCGGTGTCCCGACGTACCGAAGGCCACCCGCTGGTCCGGCTCGGCCGGATCGGGGTGCACGGTGTAATAGGCCGTCACCAGCCGTGCCACGTCGATCAGGTCTCCGGGCTGCGCCGGCTTGCCGGCCCGTTCGTGCGCCATCGCTTCTCCTCTGTCTTCGTCGGCCGGTCGGCCTCGGCGGACCGCCGTGGGACGGACGATCATCACGAGTTCTACCCGATCTTGCCGCGCCGACCGCACGCGCGGGTGCCGGGACCTACCGCCATTACACGCGGAGCGGGCGCCGCACCCGGGTCCTTCCGGCGTGATCGGCCGGTTTCCGGGGGCGAGGGACGGCGAGGGACGGCGATGAGAAGGAGGCTGTCCGCTCACCGGGGCGTCGGGAACCGGAATGCGTGGCGGGCGGTCCGGCGGCAATACGCGGACCTTTCCCCGGCCGACGTATCCACCCGGCCTGTTTCTCCTGCGGGTTATCGGCGACCAGGACCGCGGGAATGGAGGCGACCGCGGACGGCAATGCCATCATGCGGCACCATTCCCCGGCGACTGCACGCATCGGTATTCCGACACGCCGGATCACACGGTAAGCGCATCGCGTTCCCGACCTGCCCCGAGGTAATCCGCAGGGAAAGATGTGCGAGTCGTGTTCGTTTCACCGGCCGCTGCCGTGTCACAGTGCATTTCGGTTTCGTCCACTTGATCTCCGCCGCCATATTCCATACCGCCGGCGCCCACCCGGACCGGCTTCTCGGGGGCATGTGAGAAGGGAGCCGTGTGTGCTGCAGAAAAGTTTCACCCGGGACCGCCCCCTGACGGTCCTTCACCTGGTCCAGCCGGTGGAGGGGGGAGTCGCACGCGTGGTGACCGACCTGGTCGCGGCGCAGGTGCGGGCAGGGCTGCGGCCGGTCGTGGCCTGCCCGCCGGAAGGGTGGCTGGCGTCGGGGGCGGCGGCCGTGGGGGCGAGGGTCTG
>NZ_JBEXWB010000577.1:0-2514 GCF_040629645.1 Streptomyces sp. NPDC005899
CCCGGTGTCGCGCGGCCCGGCGCCCGCCGGGGAGCGGGGTGCCGGGCCTGCGTGTGTTTCCCGGCGCGTGCCCGTCCGCCGATACCGGTGCGTGCCCGTCCGCCGAGAGGACCCCGTCCGCCGAGCCCGCGCCTCGCGGCGAAGGCGTACACCCCTTGGGGGGCCTGCGCTGCGCGCCACCGGGGACGTGTGCCCGACCCGCCGCGACCTCCTTCGCGACCCCTCTGGCCAGCCGACTCCGTCCCACGACGGCGTGGCGGATTCCGCCGTCCGCCGCCGAGACGTGCTACGGTTGCCGAGTTGCAGTTTTGGTACCCATGAACTTTATGTGCGCCTGACGGGAACCCTCCTCAGGCGCATTATTGTTTTCCGGCTTTCTCCGGATGGGGCTCAATGCGGCGACTTGGAATCCGTGAAGTGCGGATTCTCGGCACTGCACCTCTTTTAGGAGAATGACATGGCTACTGGAACCGTGAAGTGGTTCAACTCGGAAAAGGGCTTCGGCTTCATCGAGCAGGACGGCGGCGGCGCCGACGTCTTCGCCCACTACTCCAACATCGCCACCCAGGGCTTCCGTGAGCTCCAGGAGGGCCAGAAGGTCTCCTTCGACGTCACGCAGGGCCAGAAGGGCCCGCAGGCGGAGAACATCGTCCCGGCCTGATTGCCGGACGCGTACCTCGCAGCCGGGGCCCGCACCGTGACGGTGCGGGCCCCGGTTTGTGCTGTTTCCGGTTCGGCCTCCCCGGTGCCCTGAGGGCCCCGGACACCTGCTCTGTGCTTGCATCCTGGGGCGCACAGACAAGCAGTCCGCAGCAGTCGGCAGTAACCCCAGGAATCCCCCAGGAGGGCAATTCCGTATGACCCGCTCCGAACGCCAGGACCGACCGACCCGCAACCGCCCCGCACGGGGGCGCGCCACGGACCGGGCGCAGGCGACGAACCCCCGAGGCGCCGGCAGGGCGCCGGCCCGGCGCAAGCCCGCACCGCAGCAGGGCGGCGAATTCGCCCTGCCGGAGACGATGACCCCCGCTCTGCCCGGTGTCGAGGCGTTCGCCGACCTGGACATGCCCGCGGCGCTCCTGAAGACCCTCACGGCGCAGGGCGTGACCGAGCCCTTCCCGATCCAGGGCGCCACCCTGCCGAACTCGCTGGCGGGCCGGGACATCCTCGGCCGCGGCCGGACCGGTTCGGGCAAGACCCTGGCCTTCGGCCTGGCGCTCCTGGCGCGTACCGCCGGCCGCCGTTCCGAGCCGCACGCCCCGCTGGCCCTGGTGCTCGTGCCCACCCGCGAGCTCGCCCAGCAGGTGACCGACGCGCTGACGCCGTACGCCACGTCCGTGAACCTGCGGGTCGCCACGGTCGTGGGCGGCATGTCGATCAGCAGGCAGTCCGGGGCCCTTCGCCGCGGCGCCGAGGTGCTCGTGGCCACCCCGGGCCGGCTCAAGGACCTCATCGAGCGCGGTGACTGCCGGCTGGACCAGGTCGCGATCACCGTCCTGGACGAGGCCGACCAGATGGCCGACATGGGCTTCATGCCGCAGGTCGTTGCCCTGCTCAAGCAGGTCGAGCCGGACGGGCAGCGGATGCTGTTCTCCGCGACCCTGGACAAGAACATCGACCGGCTGGTCAAGATGTTCCTCACGGACCCGGTCGTCCACTCCGTCGACCCGTCGGCCGGTGCCGTCACGACGATGGAGCACCACGTGCTGCACGTCGCGGACGAGACGGACAAGAAGGCCGTCGCCACCCGCATCGCGGCCCGCGAGGGCCGGGTGATCATGTTCGTGGACACCAAGCGCGCGGCCGACCGTTTCGCCAAGCGGCTCCTGGCCAGCGGCGTGCGGGCCGCGGCCCTGCACGGCGGCCGCTCCCAGCCGCAGCGCAACCGGACGCTGGACCAGTTCAAGACCGGCCAGGTCACCGCCCTGGTCGCGACGAACGTGGCGGCCCGGGGCATCCACATCGACGACCTCGACCTCGTCGTCAACGTGGACCCGCCCACCGACCACAAGGACTACCTCCACCGCGGCGGGCGTACGGCACGCGCCGGTGAGTCCGGCAGCGTCGTCACGCTGGTCCTGCCCGAGGAGAAGCGGGAGATGACCCGGCTGATGGCCGACGCGGGTATCGCTCCGCGCACCACCCGGATCAAGTCCAGTGACGAGGAGCTCACCCGCATCACGGGTGCCCGTGAGCCGTCCGGCATAGCGATCGTCATCGAGGTGCCGCAGCCGACGCAGCCCAAGGCGCGTACGGGCGGCGGCGGTTCGGGGTCCGGTGCGGGCGGTGCCGTCCGCTCGGGCAGCCGGGGCCGTGGCAGGCGCGGTGGCTCCGGTGCCGCCGGTGCGGGCGCGGCTGCCGCCCAGGGCGGCGGCGCGGCCCGTGGTGGCGCCGGCGGTGGCTCCGGACGTGGTGGCGCCGGGCGTGGTGGCGCCGGCGGTGCCGGTGCTGCGGGCCGCGGCGCCGGTGCGGGCCGGGCCGCCGGCACCGGGCGCGGCGGCGCGTCCGGGCGGG
>NZ_JBEXWB010000578.1:0-2505 GCF_040629645.1 Streptomyces sp. NPDC005899
GGAGGATTCCTCCTCCCGTAAGTCCTCCACCACCACCGTCCCGGTTGATGCTCAGGAAACAGACGTAACAGCGGTCACGGCGGCTGTCGAGTTCCTCGCGGAGCTCCCGGGACGGTGGGCGTGCGGACGCAAAACAGCTGCCGAGCTCGGACCGCTGCTGGCCGAGGCCGCCCGGGCGCAGGGCTGGGAACTGGGCGCGGATCTGGTTCAGCAGCTGACCCGCCGCTCGCAGGCCCGGCGTGGTGCCCAGTCGGTGCTGCGGGAGCGGATCGAGGACCTGCCCCGCTACCGGGCCGCCCGCCGCGCCCTGGAGCAGGAACGCGAGCGGTCGGCAACGGCCCGGGTGCCCGGGCAGCAGCTCGCCCTTAAGGATCAGCCCGACGCCCAGAGGACCGCGCCGCTGCCCGAGGGCGTGAGCCCGGAGCAGGTCGAGGAGGCCCGAGCGTTCCTGCTGACGCTGACCGGACCGTGGGCGCTGGCCCCGGAAACCGCGGCCCGCCTGGCCCCGTCGCTTGCCGCGAAGTCCCTGGAGCGTGGCTGGGAGTTCGACGAGAAGCTGCGTCAGCAGCTGATGTCGAACCCGGGCGGCGTCGTGAACTACCAGCTGGTCCTGGAACGGCAGCGCATCGCGTGCCTGCCGCCGCGCCGCAACACTCCGGGCAGGACGGGACTTTCGTCGGCCGCCGCACGGCAGAAGCTGATCGACGCCTGCAGTGCTTGCGACGCGTACGGGCAGACCGAGCGCAACGGCATGCTCGTCACCTGTAAGCACGACCGCGCCCCAGCCGCTACGCCCGAACGGCCGGCTTTGCCGCAGGACCCGGAGACTCCGGCGCCTGACACGGCCCCCGAAACGGCTCCGGCGCCCGAGCACCAGCCGACAGTCGAGCGGCCCAGCCTGGTCGAGCTGCTCCGCTCGATGCAGCAGCCCACGTTTTGACCCCTGACACGCGCGAGCGGCGCCCGGTTCCTTGGCCGGCCCGGACGCCGCACGATCCCTCTGGAGAGATCCCGATGACTCTAATCCCCGACCAAGCCCACCACGACGACCAGGGCGCTGGGCTCGTGCGGATGCCGCCGCAGGCCGTCGACGCGGAGAAGTCCGTGCTCGGCAGCATGATGATGTCGAAGGACGCCGCCGTCGACTGCGCCGATATCCTCAAGCCCGAGGACTACTACCGGCCCGCCCACCAGATCATCCACACCACAATCCTGGACCTTCTGGCCAAGGGCGAGCCCACCGACCCGATCCGCCTTGCCGCCGAGCTCCACAAGCGCGGCGAGCTGGACCGTGTCGGTGGCGCCGTCTACCTCCACACCCTCATCCAGGCCGTGGAGACCCCTGCCAACGGCTCCTATCACGCCGAAATCGTCCGCGAACGCGCCATCCTGCGCCGCCTGGTCGACGCCGGCATCCGCATCACCCAATCCGGCTACGCCGGTGAAGGCGAGACCGACGACCTCGTTGCCGCGGCCGCCGCCGAGGTCGCCGCCGTCGTCGAAGGCACCGGCAAGGAGGATGATTTCCACCTCCCCGCCCAGACGATGGAGGGCACTCTCGACCTGGTCGAGGCCGGCAGCAAGAAGGGCCTTACCGGCCTGCCCACCGGCTTCGCCGACCTCGACACCCTCACCAGTGGCCTCCAGCCCGGCCAGCTGATCGTGATCGCGGGCCGCCCCGGCATGGGCAAAACCACCCTGGCCATGGACATGGCCCGCGCCTGCGCCATCAAGCACCACATCCCGGCCGCGTTCATCAGCCTGGAGATGGGCATCGACGAGCTCAACATGCGCCTGCTGTCGGCCGAAGCCCGCGTCGCGCTGCACCACCTGCGCTCCGGCACCACCACCGACGAGGACTGGACCCGCCTCGCCCACTACCTGCCCCGCATCACCGAAGCCCCGCTCTACATCAACGAGTCCGCCACCACAATGGGCGCCATCCAGGCCAAGATCCGGCGCCTGAAGTCCCGCGTCCCTGACCTCGGCCTGGTCGTCATCGACTACCTCCAGCTCGTCACCGTCGGCGGCCGCCAGGAATCACGCGAGCGCGAGGTCTCCACCATCAGCCGCACCTTGAAGCTCCTCGCCAAGGAACTCCAGGTCCCGGTCATCGCCCTGTCCCAGCTCAACCGCGGCCCCGAGGGCCGTACGGACAAACGGCCCGCCGTCTCCGAACTGCGCGAGTCCGGCTCCATCGAGCAGGACGCCGACATCGTCGTCCTGCTCTACCGCGAGGACGCCTACGAGAAGGAGTCCGCCCAGGCGGGCGAGGTCGAACTGATCATCGGCAAGCACCGCAACGGGGCCACACCGACCATCACCGTCGCCAACCAACTCCACTACTCCAGGTTCGTCGACATGGCACAGACCTGACCCCCCGCTTGTAGGTTCTCGAAGCCCGTGTCATTTTCTCAGCCACCGTGTCATCCGGATGGCATTTATGACATCCCTGTGAGACAGCGCAGGTCAGAGACTCGGGGGGGGGGGGGGGGGGGGACCACC
>NZ_JBEXWB010000579.1:0-2469 GCF_040629645.1 Streptomyces sp. NPDC005899
GGGGGCGCCCGCGCCCACCCGGGGGGAGCCGCCGTACCCCCCCCCCCGGTGCCGGCGCCCCCCGGGGACCCCGCCCCCCACCCCCGGCCCGCCCCGGGGCCGGCCCCCCCGGCCCCCGGCCGACGCGAACGCCGCCGAGGGCGCGCGGAGCCTCAGCCGGCCGTGACCGGTCCCAGCTGGGCCTCGGCGCGCGCGAGCACCTCGGTGAGGCGCAGCCCGAACCGTACGTCGCAGGGGTGGGCCACCCCTGTGGCCGCCGCGTCGATCAGTGCGTCCACGGCCGCCCCGAACGCCCCGAGGGCGTCACCGCCACCCTCGGGCAGGCTCACCGTGCCCCGCTCCCCCCGGAACTGGACCTCGGTCCCCGCCGCCCCCACCGGCGCGTCCAGCGCGAGCGTCACCGTGCTGGAGGCGCCGGAGGTGTGCCGGAGCAGCAGGTGCGTCGCGTCGGCCGGCCCGCGGGCGGCCACCACCTCCGTCACGTCGCCGAGGACGGGGATCAGCACGGAGAGGGCGTGCGGGCCGACGTCCCACAGGCCACCCTTCTCGCGGCGCCACGGCGAGGCGGCGAACTCGCTGGTCGTACCGGGGGCGTACAGGGCTCCGAGCCACTGGGCACCGGCGGTGAACCAGCCTCCCGCCGCCGCCTGTTCGGCGATCCACCCGGACGTCCCGGCGGCGAACCGCAGGGTGCAGAAGACCACGGAGGCGACTCCCGCCCGCTCGGCGGCCTCGGCCGTCGCCCGCGCCCCCTCCACCGTCGTGGCGACCGGCTTGTCCAGCAGCAGGTGGCATCCGGCCGCCGCGGCACGCGCGGCCAGGGGCGCCTGGACGTCCGGCGGTACGGCGAAGGCGACCGCGTCGCTGGCGGCCAGGAGCGCGTCGATGCCGGTGTCGTCCGTGTACGCCTCGGTGCCGTGGGCGGCGGCGAGCGCGTGCGCCGCCTCCGGCCTGCGGCCCCAGACACCGCTCAGTACGGCGCCCGGGTGAGCGGCGAGGGCGGGAGCCTGGGTCATGCGCGCCCAGGGGCCCGCCCCGACGAGCCCGATCCGCATCGGGGTGCCGGGGGCCGGTGCGGGTGCGGTGTCAGCAGGTGTGGTCATGCGGCCAGTGTGCCCGGTTCGCCTGCCGGACCCGTGTGCCCGGGTCCCCTCCGCGGTGCCCGCCGGCCCGTGCGGCCTGCCGTCGGGGGCCGGCAGGCGGCCGAACGTATCCGATGTGACGCGGGCTGAGACGCCTCCGGGCGGCGTGGACCTGCTGTCCGGCTTCGCCGGGGAAGACCGGTAACACGGGGTTCACATACGGGCAACGGACGGGAAATCGCGTCTTGCCAAGCTGCGCACCATAGACCGCAGCACCCGCAAAGGATGGCGTCCGTGACGTTCAAGGCTGAGTACATCTGGATCGACGGCACCGAGCCGACCGCCAAGCTCCGTTCCAAGACGAAGATCATGGCCGGGACCCCCACGCAGGGCGTGGCGGAGCTGCCGATCTGGGGCTTCGACGGTTCGAGCACCAACCAGGCCGAGGGGCACGCGTCCGACCGGGTCCTGAAGCCGGTCTTCTCCTGTCCGGACCCGATCCGCGGCGGCGACGACATCCTCGTCCTGTGCGAGGTCTTCAACATCGACATGACTCCGCACGAGTCCAACACCCGTGCGGAGCTGCGCCCGGTCGCCGAGCGGTTCGAGGGCCAGGAAGCGATCTTCGGCATCGAGCAGGAGTACACCTTCTTCGACGGCCACCGTCCGCTCGGCTTCCCCGAAGGCGGCTTCCCGGCCGCGCAGGGCGGCTACTACTGCGGTGTCGGCTCCGACGAGATCTTCGGTCGCGAGATCGTCGAGAAGCACCTGGACAACTGCCTGGCGGCGGGCCTCGCCATCTCCGGCATCAACGCCGAGGTCATGCCCGGCCAGTGGGAGTTCCAGGTCGGCCCGGTGTCCCCCCTGGAGGTCTCCGACCACCTGTGGATCGCCCGCTGGCTGCTGTACCGCACCGCCGAGGACTTCGACGTCTCCGCGACCCTGGACCCGAAGCCGGTCAAGGGCGACTGGAACGGCGCGGGCGCGCACACCAACTTCTCCACGAAGGCGATGCGCGAGGGCTACGACGCCATCATCACCGCGTGCGAGTCGCTCGGTGAGGGTTCGAAGCCCATGGACCACGTCAAGAACTACGGCGCGGGCATCGACGACCGCCTGACCGGCCTGCACGAGACGGCCCCGTGGAACGAGTACAGCTACGGCGTCTCCAACCGTGGCGCCTCGGTCCGCATCCCGTGGCAGGTCGAGCAGGACCGGAAGGGTTACATCGAGGACCGCCGGCCGAACGCCAACGTCGACCCGTACGTCGTGACGCGGCTGATCGTCGACACCTGCTGCACCGCGCTGGAGAAGGCCGGTCAGGTCTGAGCCTCCGGTACTCGGCACGGCAACACGGCGAGGGGCGCCCACCGGCATGGTGGGCGCC
>NZ_JBEXWB010000580.1:0-255 GCF_040629645.1 Streptomyces sp. NPDC005899
CCCGTCCGGCCGGCTGCCGGGCCCGGCGCGTCACGCGTCGCCCATGACCAGGCCCTCGATGGTGTGCTTCTGGACGATGGGGCTCAGCTCCTCCACCACGGGGCAGTGCAGGTGCGCCCGCACCCGCCCGGGCAGGGAGGCCCAGTAGGCGCGGGTCACCGCCATGTCGTGGGGGGGGGGGGTGGGCGCGCCGGGGGGGGGGCGGCCCCCCCCCCCCACCGGCGCGGGGGGGGGGGGGTGGGTGGGCGGGGCCCC
>NZ_JBEXWB010000580.1:265-2462 GCF_040629645.1 Streptomyces sp. NPDC005899
GCTGGGCGTCGTTGCCCGCGCCGGGGGCGTCGACGCCCAGCACCAGCACCGGCCGGGAGTCGGGCGAGTGGTTCGCCGTCCCCCGGTGGATCGTCAGGGCGGACCGGGCCGAGATGTCCCCGCGCCGCGGGTACTTGCGCTCCGCGAGGGCGGCGTACCGCGGGTAGGTGTCGCGGGGTGGGAACATCCCGTGGCCGAACGCCGGGTCGTCGTCCCACTGGGTCCCCGGCGCGATCTCGAACGGACCCATGTCCTCCCGTGTGTCGACGGCGGTGAGGTTGAAGGCGAGCGAGGTCAGCCGGCGCTCGCGCCGGGTCGCCTCCGGCATGGGGAAGTCCCGGTGCCAGGGCTGGTTCACCGCTCCGGCCAACGGGACGTCGAAGCCCAGCTCGACGATGCGGTAGTCGGGTCCCAGGACGGCCTCCGACACCGCCCGCACCCAGGGGTGGTCGACCAGCTCCACGAAGCCCCGGAGCTGCTCGGGGTGCATCTCGACGTAGTACCGGTGGGGGCCCCGGCCGACCGCCCCGCCCTCGCGGCCGCGCGCCTCGTCGAAGGCGGCTTCGATGTCCTCGCGCATGCGGTCGGCCCAGTCCGGTGCGAACGCTCCCCGGCACGCGGTGATGCCGGCCTGGTAGAGGTCCCGGACCGCCGCGTCCGGGCCGGGGGTCGCGGGGACGGTCGCCGGGTCGTGCATGTCTGTGGTCCTTTCCGTAGGTGCGGCCGTGCGCGCTGCCGGCAGGCACGGGGGCTCGCCGGCCGTGTGTCTTCGCTCGGGCCGGGCACCAGTTTGCAACGTTGCAATCAACGTGGCAAGAGGTGAGCGGGACTCTCCCGCACACCGGCTGTTACGGTGCACACCGACGAGGCCGCCGACCGGCCGTCGCCGGGCGGCGCGGACATGGCACACCGACAGGAGCACACCCACCGTGGCAGCGAGACTCAAGGACGTGGCCGCGCTGGCCGGTGTCTCCGTCCGCACGGTCTCCAACGTGGTGAGCAACGCGACGGCCGTCGCACCGGCGACCCGGGCCCGGGTGCTGGCCGCCGTGGAAGAGCTCGGCTACCGCCCCAACCTCGCCGCGCGCAACCTCCGCCAGGGCCGGACCGGTCTCGTCGGGCTGGTGGTGCCCGAGATCCACTCCCCCTACTTCGGCGCGCTGGCGGGGCTGCTGATCGACGCGGCACAGCGGCGCGGCTGGACGGTGCTCCTGGAGCGGACCGGGGGCCGGGCGGACCTGGAGCGGCGCCTCCTGGACGGATCGGAGGGCCACCAGGTCGACGGGATGATCATCAGCCCGTGGTCCACGTCCCCGGCCGAACTGGCCTCACTCTCGGGTGGTCTGCCTCTCGTCGTCCTCGGCGAGATGGAGCCGGACGGCTCCATCGACCACGTGGCCCTCGACAACGTGGCGGCGGCGCGCACCGCGGCCCGTCACCTCGCCTCCCTGGGCCGGCGACGGATCGCGGCCGTGGGCCTCCAGTCACGGCTGGGGCACGGGACCGCGGAGCAGCGCGCCGAGGGTTTCCGCCGGGGACTGGCGGAGGCGGGCCTCGCGCCGGTCGCCGAGGTCGAGGTGGCCGATCTCCACCGCGCGGAGGGGGCCAGGGCCATGCGTGAGCTCCTGGCCGCCGACGCGCCCCCGGACGCGGTCTTCTGCTTCAGCGACGAACTCGCCCTCGGCGCGCTGCGTGCGGCCGCCGAGCAGGGCCGGCGCGTTCCTCAGGACGTGGCGCTGATGGGCTTCGACGACATCGAGGACGGCCGGTTCGCCGTTCCGTCCCTCACCACGATCGCCCCCGACAAGGAACAGATCGCCGAGCGCGCCGTGCAGTGCCTGACCGAGCGCGTGCTCGGCCGGCTCGGCACCATGCCCGCCCGCCGGATCGTGGTTCCGCACCGCCTGCTGGCCAGGGAGAGCACGGGGGCGGCGGTCGCGCCGGCGTGACGGACCCACCGGGGCCACCGCGACCGCGGCGCCCGGTCCCGTCCGGACGGCGGTCCGGGCCGGCGCCTCAGGGCGCGGAGCAGGACGGGCGCGAGGCCGGTCAGCGGCGTGGACCGACCACTCCCGCGATACGCGCGGAACGAGCCGTACGCGGACGGACTCGTCCGGTCGTCACCGTGGGTGTGAGCAGGCGGATCCCTGTTGCCGCCCCGCGTCCGGCCGGACTCGCGGCGGGGCCTCGGGCCTGG
>NZ_JBEXWB010000581.1:0-2449 GCF_040629645.1 Streptomyces sp. NPDC005899
GCCTGCCGCTCCGACGCGGCCCCCGCACGCCGGGCCGTCCGGCGAGCGGGCCCGCCGTCCGTCACTCCCGCAGGGCCCTCTCCACCGCCCTGGCCAGGTCCGCCGCCGTGCCCGGAGCCAGCGACTCGCCCGCCCGGTCCGTGACGTAGAAGGCGTCCACCGCGTTCGCCCCGAGCGTCGAGACGTGGGCGCTGCGCACCCGCACCCCGCTCTGCTCCAGTGCCCTGCCGATCCGGTGCAGCAGGCCCGGGGCGTCCTGGGCGCGCACCTCGATCACCGTGGCGAGCCGTGAGCCCGCCGGCGCGACGGTGACCCGGGGAGGCGGGGCCTTCACCCCGCGCCGCCGCGGGTAGGCGGCCTCGCGTTCGGCCAGCCGGGCCCGGATGTCGAGGGAGCCGTCCAGGGCGCGCACGAGGTCGGAGCGGAGCCGGGATGCCTGCGGAAGGGACCCGTACTCGGCCGCGACCCGCCAGCTGAGGACCAGCACACCCGCCGTCCCGCCCAGCTCGGTCGGGAGTTCGACGGCGCGCAGGTCGGCCGCCCTGACGGTGAGCCGGTGCAGGGCCAGCACACCGGCCGCGGCGGGGAGCACCCCCGGGCGGTCGGGCAGGGCGATGAAAAGTTCCACGCCGACGGGTTCCGGTTCACCGGCCTCGGAGACCTTCTCCGGCTGGGTGTGCAGGGCGAGGACGGGTTCGCCGGTGCGCAGGGCCTCGATCGCCAGGCGCTCCTGTTCGGCGCTGGGGGCGAGCGGCTCCGGTTCGGCGGGTTCCTCCCCGGCCAGCAGGGCGGCCACCCGCCTGACGAGATCGGCGACCAGGGAGGCGCGCCAGGAGCTCCAGGCGGCGGGGCCGGTGGCCAGCGCGTCGGCCTCGGTGAGGGCGTGCAGCAGCTCCAGGGTGGAGGCGCTGCCCACGGCGGTGGCGACGGAGCGCACGGTGGCGGGGTCGTCGAGGTCGCGCCGGGTGGCCGTCTCGACGAGGAGCAGGTGGTGGCGCACGAGGGTGGCCACCACGCCCACGTCCTGCTTGTCGAAGCCGATGCGGGCGGCCATGTCCCGGGCGATGACCTCTCCGGCGACGGAGTGGTCCCCCGGCCAGCCCTTGCCGATGTCGTGGAGCAGGGCCGCGACCAGGAGGAGGTCGGGGCGGCCGACCCGGCGGGTGAGGGAGGAGGCCCGGACGGCCGTCTCGACGAGGTGGCGGTCCACGGTCCAGGTGTGGACGGGGTTGTGCTGCGGGCGGCAGTGGACCCGCTCCCAGTCGGGCAGCAGGCGGGTGACGATGCCCTCCGCCTCCAGGGCCTCCCAGACGCCGACCGTGGCCTCCCCCGCGCCGAGCAGGGTGACGAGCTCCTCGCGGGCCTCGGCCGGCCAGGGCACGGGGAGCGGCCGGGCCGCGGTCCTGAGGTGGCGTACGAGGTGCCGGGAGAGCGGCAGGCCCGATTCGGCGGCGGCCGCGGCGGCCCGCAGGGTCAGGACCGGGTCCTTCTCGGGGCGCGCGGTGCGGGCGAGGACGACCTCGCCGTCGGCCTCGACGACGCCTTCGGCGAGCGGGGTGCGCTCCGGAGCCGTCCTGGAGCCGCCGCCGAGCAGCGCCCGGAGCCTGGGCCGTGCGGAGCGGGCGCGGAGTACGCGGTTGACCTCGCGCCAGGTGACGTCGGTGGCGTAGGAGACGGTCCGGGCGGCTTCGTACACCTGGCGCAGGAGGGCGTCCGAGTCGAGGAGCCCGAGCGCCCGGGCGACCTGTTCCTGTTCCTGGAGGGCGAGGCGGTCGGTGGCCCGGCCGGTCGCCAGGTGGAGGGCGTCGCGGACGTCCAGGAGGGTGCGGCGGGCCTCGGTGAGGCCTTCGCGAGGGGCGTCGGCGACCCAGGAGGCGGCGACGGCTCGCAGGGCCGTGGCGTCCCGGAGGCCGCCGCGGGACTCCTTGAGGTCGGGCTCCAGCAGGAACTGGAGCTCGCCCGTGCGCTCGGCCCGTTCGCGGCAGAGCTCGTCCAAGGCGGGAAGGCGTGCGGGGGCCTGGTTGCGCCAGTCGGCCAGGACCGCGGTGCGCAGTCCGCTGACGAGGCCGAGGTCGCCGGCGACGGGCCGGGCGTCCAGGAGGCCGAGGTGGGCCTTGAGGTCCTCCCGCGCGGTCGCCCGTGCCTCGCCGGGGGTGCGTACGGAGTGGTCGAGGGCCAGGCCGAGGTCCCAGACCGGGTACCAGATGCGGTCGGCGAGTGCCGCGACGGCCGCGGCGTCGGCGCTGCCGTCGTGCAGGAGCACGAGGTCGAGGTCGCTGCGCGGGGAGAGCTCGCCGCGCCCGTACCCGCCGACGGCGACGAGGGCGGCGCCCCGGACGCCGGTCGCCCCGGCTGCGGCGGAGAACAGCGCGCTCAGCCAGTCGTCGGTCAGGCGGGACAGGGCGGCACGGCGCGGCGGCCCGGGCGGCGCCGCCGGGGGGGGGAGGCG
>NZ_JBEXWB010000582.1:0-2439 GCF_040629645.1 Streptomyces sp. NPDC005899
GCGGTCCGTGGACCTGGCGGCGAGCGCCGCCGTCAGTTCGGGGGCGGCCGTGCCGTCGTCGTCGGAGAAACCGGGGTCCGGAATGTTCTTGAGCGCCACACGACGAGCGTAGTGGGTCGGCCGCCGCGCCCTGGCGACAGGGCGCCGCCGGCCCCCCTCCCTGACGGCGGGCCGCGCTCCGCGGGCTGCCGGAGGGGGGCGGCCGCGACCGGGGCGGGGCCCTGGGCGGTGGCGGCCGGCCGGACCGACGGGGAGTGCCGCCAGGACGCCTCGCGGAGCACCGGACCGCGCGGCGGGGCCGCCGGTGGCCGCCGCGCGGGTCAGCGGCGAGCGGCGGAGCCCGCCGTGGAGGCGGCGTTCCCACGGCCCGTGCCGCTCCCGCCCCGCCACAGCACGACGGCCACGGCCAGCAGGAGGGCGCCGAGCCCTCCCGCCGTCGGAGCCAGCCAGCCGGCCGGGCGTTCGTCCTCCCGCCGCGGGCTCGGGCCGGGGCCGAAGTACTGCTCGCGGTAGCCGGCCGCGGGCCCCGAGGCCGCGGTCAGTCCGTCGGGGCGGAGCTTCGCCCCCGCCTCGATCGCCGCGGCCGGGTCGACCAGTCCGTAGCCCCGGGCGTCGTCGCGTCCGCCCGCGGGCGCGTTGCGGGCGGTGTCCGCGAGCAGGGTCTTGATCTGGGCGGGTGACAGGCCCGGACGGGCCGCGCGCACGAGGGCGACCGCCCCCGAGACGAAGGCGGAGGCCGCGGAGGTGCCCCACTCGATGTAGTAGTGCCGGTCCGGGTTGGCGACGACGATGTCGACGCCGGGCGCGCTGACCGTGGCGTACCAGCGGCGGGTGGAGAAGGCGGCGTGCGTGCCGTACTTGTCGACGGCCGCCACGGCGATCACCCCCGGGTAGGCGGCGGGGTAGGAGACCCGGTCGCCCTTGTCGCCGCTGTTGCCGGCCGAGGCGACGACCGAGACGCCCTTGCCGAGGGCGTACTGGACGGCGGCGTCCTCGCCGGGCTCCGGATGGGCGGACTCGCTGTCGTCGCCGAGGGAGAGGTTGATCACGTCGGCACCCTGGTCGGTGGCCCAGCGGATGCCGTCGGCGAGGGCGGTGCCGCGCGACTCGCGGGCCTTGGCGCGGGACGGGTCGTCGGACTCAAGGATCACCCGCACGGGCAGGATCTTCGCTCCCGGGGCGACGCCGAGCACTCCTTCGCCCCGGCCGGGGCCGCTGCCGCGTCCGGCGATGATGCCGGCCATCGCCGTGCCGTGCAGGGCCCAGGAGCTGTCGCCCCGCCCGGCGCCGAAGCCGATGAGGTCCTTGCCGGGCAGCACCTGGCCCGAGAGGTCGGGGTGGCTGTCGTCGACGCCGGTGTCCAGGACGGCGACGGTGACGCCCTCGCCGTCGGTGGTCCGCCAGGCCCGCTGGGTGTGCAGCGCTTCCAGGCCCCACTGCTGGTCGCGGATGGCGTCGGCGCGGGCCGGTACGGCGGGAAGCAGTGCGAACGCGGTGGCCGTGGCCAGGGCGGTGAGGGCGCGGAGCCGTCGCGGGCGGGTCATTCCGGCTTCCTCGTGAGGTCGGTGACGGTCCTGCGCAGCGCGCGCTCCACCCGGTCGGCGATCCCCTTCGCCTCGTGGCCGAGTCCGGCCTGCGCCGGGGGCGTCGTGGCACCCTCCGCCATGGCCGCGGCGGCGGGCTGGGGCCGGGTGACGGGGCGGCCGTCGGCGAAACCGGAGACGGAGAACACGACGACGGGCACCTCGGTCAGTACGTGGACCGTCCAGCTGGCACGCTGACGGTCACCGAAGTCCGCGGCGGCGGTGCCCTTCGCGGGGTAGGCGCGGGGCATCAGGTCGGCCCGCGCGTCGAGGTGCTCCGCGGTGAAGCGGGCACCCAGCGCGGTCATGGCCTCGGCGTCCGCCTCGGTGAAGACCAGCCCCACGGTGGTGACGCTGCTGCGGCTGGCGTCGGTGTAGGTGGCCCGCACCAGGCGTTCGCAGCCGACGGGCCGGAGGGTTCCGGCCAGCAGCGGGTCGAGGCCCGCCGCGCAGTCGCCGTCGGTGGCCACGGCGATCCGGGTCCAGACGCGGTCGGCGGCTCCCGGCCCCGCCCCGTCGCCCTTGAGCGTGCGGGGGAAGAGGGTGTCGACGGGGACGCTGTGCCAGGCGGAACGGCCCACGGCGTAGGCGCTGCCGGCTCCCGGGTCGGCGGCGGAGTCCCCGGTGAGCCAGCTGCCGGTGACGGCTCCGCCGATCAGTCCGAGGCCGAGCACGACGCAGGCGGCGGCCGCCGCCGTCCTCGCGGGGTGCCGGGTCCTGACGGGGCGTAGCCGGGTCGTGGTCTCGGCGGGTGTCTCGGCGGGCTCCCCGGCGTAGGCGGGCCAGGGGCCGCCCCGGCCCGGAGCGGCACCGGGGCGGGGGGTGAGGTCGACGGCGCCGACGGGCCGGCGCCGGG
>NZ_JBEXWB010000583.1:0-2438 GCF_040629645.1 Streptomyces sp. NPDC005899
GTTTTACAGCGGTGGCCTCTCCCTACGGGGGGGTTGGGGGGCTGGGGGGGGGGGGGGGGGGGGGCGCCCCCGGGGCCCAAATGCGGGCCGGGGGCCCCCCCGCGCTGTGGGGGGCCCACAGCGCGTGGGAGGGGTGTGGTGGGCGGCGTGTGGGCCGCCCACAGCCGGAGCGATGGTTACTGGGTGTTGCGGGTGGCGTAGGCGTGGATCGCGGCGGCGAGGGTCTCCGCGAGGTATCCGGCCTTCGACTCGCCGTCTTCTCCGGCGCGGACGCTGCCCTTGCCGGGGCGCTCGACTCCGACGGCGCGCAGGAGCCGGTTGATCTCGGTACCGAGGGCGACGGGGTCGGTGCCCATGCGGGTGGCGAGGTCGCTGGTGTGGATGCGGCCGCCTGCAGCGACGATGTGCTGATGCGCGTCGGCCAGGAGCTGTGGGACGGGGTTGGGCCGGTCCTGGGGTGCTCCGGCCTGGCGGATGACGCGGCCGAAGTCGGCCTCGATGACGGTGGCAGCGTCCGGCTCGGCCTGGTCGTGCTTGCCGTCGATGGCGCGGGCCGCGGCGAGCATGTCTGAGAGCAGGTCGGAGCCGAACCGCTTCGGCGGTGCTTCGGCCGTGGCGGTCGCGGCCGGTGTGGCGGAGCTGCTCGCGGCGCGCGGGCCGGCCGTGCCGTCCGCGTCGTCGTCCACGAACCCGGTGTTGGGGATGCCGGTGAACTCGTCGATCGGCGGGTGGAGGATCTCCATGTCGGTGTAGGGGTGGGTGGTGGGGGCGAGCTGCTTGCCCCTGTAGATGCGGGGGAGGGTGCGGCCCCACCGGCTGGCGTAGTACTGGGCGGGTTCGGTGTCGAGGAAGACGTCTTCCAGGCGGGGCCGGCGGTCGGCGTAGGTGACGGACAGGGCGCGGATCTGCTTCGGGGTGATCCGGTATGCCTTGAACGCGGTGGGATCGGAGACGACGTCGTCGGCGTCCGGTGAGGAGTAGAAGCCGCAGCCCTTGTACGGGGCCGACTTCGGGTTGATGCGGGCGCCTCCGGTCGGGAAGAGGTGGCTCAGCTCCTCGGGGTCGGAGACGCGCATGCCGACCCGGACACGGGACTGCTTCTTCATCGCGGCGGTGATGACGTCCTGGGTGGCGCGCAGCCCGCAGTCGACGACGCGGACGCGGGCGGCGCGGCCGGTGTTGACGATGGTGTCGAGCTTGCTGAGGAGCTTCGGGGTGAGTTCCGCGATCTCGTCGACGAGGATCAGGATCTCGGGCAGGTCGTGGGTGACCTTCAGCTTGTCGTCGTCGACCAGCTGGTCCTGGTGCCCGGACTTGCGGGCGCCGATCCCGGCGATCACGACGTCGCACAGGATGTGGGCCTCTTCGATGGTGTCGGCGGTCCAGTCGATGAGCGGCACGCTGGCGTTGCCGTCGGTGGCCCAGGCGTGGAGCCAGGGCAGGGAGATCCCGGCGCCGGTGACGTCGATGTGCATGACGACGGTGTCGTTGGTGCGCAGGGCCCCGGCGTTGGCGACGTTGACGGTGTTGGTCTTGCCGGAGCCGACTTGGCCGACGATGAGGGCGCAGTCGTCGACGACGGCGATGCGGGCCTCTTCGGCGTCGGGCTTGAGGCCGAGGGGGATGCCGTCGTAGATGCTGGTGACGGTGGTGTCCTCGGAACTGTCGGGAAGGTCGATCTGCTGGGCGAGGACGTCCTCGGCGGTGACCCGGATGAGGATCTGCCCGTACGTCTCGCCGTCGCGGACCTCGATGCCGCCGCCCTTGGGCAGGCGCAGGTCGACGGCGAGCTTGCGCACCGCGTCGGCGGGCAGTTCGGGGGTGTCGGAGGGCATGGTGACCAGGACGGTGTAGCCGACGCCGCCCTTCCACGGGCGTACGCCGTCGACCTGGTGGCCTTCCAGGCGGAAGAGGCGGTGGAGTCGGTCGTGCCATTCACTGGCGCGCTTGTTGGCCCACTTCTGGAGCTTGCGCTGGTGGCGTTCGGTGCGGGCGGTCTCCTCGGCCTGGACCAGGCCGCGGGCCAGGGTGATACCGGCGGCGGCTCCGGCGGCCCACCAGCCGGTCATGCCCCAGGTGAGGGGGGTGTGGGCGGCCAGGGCGGAGGCGGTCCACCCGCCGGCGGTGAGCCAGGCGGCGCAGCGGGCGACGGTGTGGCCGCCGGGGCGCCGCTGGTAGAGGTCGGCGGCGGCCTGGGCGGCGGCTCCAGCTCCGGCGACCAGGAGGGCGTGGGAGGGGGGCAGGCCGGTGACGGAGCCGGTCGCGGCGACGGCGTAGGCGCCTCCGGCGACCAGGGCGGCGGAGGTGGCGGGGGAGTGGTGCCAGCCCCAGTCCAGGGCGGCGGAGGTCGAGGTCTTGGCGGCCATCGGTGCGGGCTCCTTCATACGGGCGGTGCGAGGCGGGAGAGAGGCGGGCGGGCCGCGCACTGTGGAGTGCGC
>NZ_JBEXWB010000584.1:0-2435 GCF_040629645.1 Streptomyces sp. NPDC005899
TGCGGACCGCCCGCCGCCCGCGGGCGCGTCAGGGCCGGGCGAGCACCCGCCGGACGTCCCGCACGAGGCCGGCCGCGGCCTCCACCGCCTCCGGGTCCAAGCCCCGCAGGGCGCCGGAGACCCGCTCCAGGAAGCCTTCCGGCGTGTCGGGCATCGCGGCCGCCGCCGCGAGGGCGCCCTTCTCGTTCAGGCACCAGGTGCGGTGGTGGGCGTGGAGCGCCTGGGCGAGGACGCCGAAGGCCCGGGACAGGCAGAGGGCGACGTGGAGGGTGTCCCCGGACGGGGCCGACTTGCGGGCCGCGGCCACCGAGAACTCCGCCTCCCACGCGGCGTCCGCGAGCGCCCTGCGCAGGGGCTCCGGGTAGACGAGGGTCTGCGCCCGCAACGACGCCAACTCCCCGCCGGGGTCCGCGAGTACCCGTCCCAGGGCGACCTCGCCCGCGTAACAGGGCGACCAGAAACCCAGTGGGTGGCCCGGCTGGACGCCCACCTCGAAGCGGCCCTCACGGCAGTCGGACCACACCGCCTCCACCC
This sequence comes from Streptomyces sp. NPDC005899, assembly GCF_040629645.1. Classification (NCBI taxonomy): domain Bacteria; kingdom Bacillati; phylum Actinomycetota; class Actinomycetes; order Kitasatosporales; family Streptomycetaceae; genus Streptomyces; species Streptomyces sp. NPDC005899. The sequence goes on from NZ_JBEXWB010000584.1 coordinate 535, forward strand.
GGTCCAGGTCGCGCAGGATCCAGTCGACGGCGATCCCGTCCACCGTCAGCCACGCGCCCCCGTCGACCCACGGGCCCCAGCCGCCCGGTCCCGCGACCTCCGCAGGGGATCCCTGGGCCTCGGCGGCCAGGGCCCGCAGGGCGGCCACGTCCGGGGTGCCGCGGTAGTAGACGCCGAGGTCCCAGTCGGAGTCCGGGCGGTGCGTGGAGCGGGCCCGGCTGCCGCCCAGGGCGACAGCCCGCACGCCGGGCTGCCGGACGAGCCGTGCGGCCATCGACGCGACGGCGGGAGGGAGTGCCGGGTCGTTGCGCATTGAACGGACACTACCCCCGGCCCCGTCGCCGGGACGCCCGAATATCCTGGTCGTCCCGGCCGTCGGCTGACGAAGGAGTCCGAAGGTGCCATCGATGCTGGATGCCGTCGTCGTGGGGGCGGGTCCCAACGGACTGACCGCCGCGGCCGAACTGGCCCGCCGCGGGTTCTCCGTGGAGGTCTTCGAGGCCATGGAGACCGTCGGGGGCGGCGCGCGCACCGAGGAGCTCACCCTCCCCGGCTTCCGTCACGACCCGTGTTCCGCCGTGCACCCGCTCGCGATCGGTTCGCCCGCGTTCGCCGCGATGCCGCTGGCCCGGCACGGCCTGGAGTGGATACAGCCGCCGCTGGCGCTCGCCCACCCCTTCCCCGACGGCTCGGCCGCCGTCCTCACCACATCGGTGGGCGAGAGCGCCATGACGCTCGGCCCGCGGGACGCGGGTGCCTACCGCCGGATGGTCGCGCCCTACATCGGCCACTGGGACACCCTCGCCGAGGACTTCCTGCGCACCCCCTGGGACGGGCTGCCGCGCGACCCCTACCGGTGGGTGCGGTTCGGGCTCGACGCCCTCCAGCCGGCCGCGCTGGCCTCCCGGCGCTTCCGGGGTGAGAAGGCGCGCGGGCTGATCGCCGGGCTCGCCGCCCACGCCATCGCGCCCACCAGCGGCATCGCGACGACCGGCATCGCCCTGCTGTTCGCGCTCGCCGCGCACGAGAAGGGCTGGCCCGTGCCGCGCGGCGGCTCGCAGGCCATCTCCGACGCCCTCGCCTCCTACCTGCGTGAACAGGGGGGTGTGATCCGCACGGGCACCGAGGTCAAACGCCTCGACGAGCTGCCGCCCGCCCGCGCGTACGTCTTCGACACCTCGCCGACCGCGCTCGCCCGGATCGCCGGACTGGGCAGCGCCTACAGCCGCTACCGCTACGGCGCCTCCTGCTTCAAGATCGATTACGCCCTCTCGGGGCCCGTGCCGTGGACCGCGCCCGAGGCCCGGCGGGCCGGTACCGTGCACCTCGGCCCGACGGCGGGCGAGATCGACACCGCCCTGCGCGCCGCGGTGGCGGGGCGCGACCCGGACGTCCCGTTCCTCATCACGGCGCAGCCGAGCCTCGTCGACCCGTCCCGGGCGCCCGGCGGCAACCACGTCTTCTGGGCGTACGGCCACGTCCCGGCGGGCTGGGAGGGGGACGCCACGGAGGTCGTGGAGCGCCAACTGGAGCGTTTCGCCCCGGGCTTCCGCGATCTGGTCCTCGCCCGCTCGATCGCCGGGCCGCCCCGGCTGGCGGCGCGCAACGCGAACTACGTCGACGGGGACATCGCCACCGGGGCGTTCGCCGGCCTCCAGACCGTGATCCGGCCCAAGCTGGCCCGCGTCCCGTACGCGACCGCCCATCCCGCGGTGTTCCTCTGCTCCTCGGCCACCCCGCCCGGGCCCGGCGTGCACGGCATGTCCGGCCACCACGCGGCCAGGGCGGTGTGGAGGCGGCTGCGCGCCCGGTGAGGGCCGCACCGGGTCCCGGGGCCGCGCCTACGCGGGTGGGGGCGGGGCCGGCGCCCCCCCCGCCGCCCGCCCCCCCCCCCCCCCCCC
>NZ_JBEXWB010000585.1:0-2420 GCF_040629645.1 Streptomyces sp. NPDC005899
GCGGCGGGTGCGGCGCGGGTACCGAAGGACCGTCCGGCGGTGGCGGGTACCTTCGCCCCATGACCGGTACCGCGATCCCCACGGCGACCTACCTCTGCCCCCAGGACGGAACCCGCGCCGACGTCGCCGCGGCGCACTGGTGCTGCCCGGTGTGCGCGGGACCGTGGGACCTGGACATCGGCGCCCGGCCGCCGGTCCGCCTCGACGCGCTGAACGGCCGCGCCAATTCCCTGTGGCGGTACGAGGAGGCGCTCCCGCTCGCCGGCCCGGCGGTCTCCCTCGGCGAAGGGCGGACCCCGCTCGTCCCCCTCACCGGCCACGTCTCCGCGAAGCTCGACTTCCTGATGCCCACGCTCTCCTTCAAGGACCGCGGCGCCGTGATGCTCGCCGAACTGGCCCGCAGACTCTCTCCGGAGCGGGTCGTCGCGGACAGCAGCGGCAACGCGGGCACGGCCGTGGCCGCCTACTGCGCCCGGGCCGGACTGCCGTGCACGGTGTACGTGCCCGAGGGGACCTCGCCCGAGAAGACCGAGCAGATCACGGCCCACGGTGCCCGGCTGGAGGTCGTGCCCGGAGACCGCGAGGCCACGGCGCTCGCCGCCCGCGCCGCCGCCGGAGCGCCCGGGACCTTCTACGCCTCGCACGTGTTCAACCCCTTCTTCCTGCACGGGACCAAGACGTACGTCTACGAGCTGTGGGAGGACCTCGGCGGCACACTGCCGGACGCGATCGCCGTACCGGTCGGCAACGGCACGCTGCTGCTCGGAGCGGCTCTCGCCACCGCCGAGCTGCTCGCCCACGGCCTGATCGCCCGGCGCCCGGCCCTGATCGCCGTACAGGCCGAGGCGGTGTCCCCGCTGGCCGCCGCCTTCCGGGCCGGCCAGGACGGGCTGCCGCCGGGCCGGGCCACCGCCACCGCGGCCACGCTCGCCGAGGGCATCGCCATCCCCCGCCCGCCGCGTGCCCGGCAGATCCTCGCGGCGGTCAGGGAATCGGGCGGCACCTTCCTGACGGTGACGGAGAACCAGATCCGGGCGGCCCAACGCGACCTGGCCGCCCGCGGTCTCTACGTCGAGACCACCGGGGTCGCCTGCTGGGCGGCCGTGGGCGACGTCACGGACCGGAGCGTCGTCGTACCCCTGTGCGGGGCGGGCCTGAAGACGGGGACGGCGCCCTGAGGGCGGGGCCCCGGAGCACGGCTTCGCCGATGACCTGCGGTCCGGAGATCCGCGTCAGTCCGTCCAGTAGGTGTCGTGCTTGACGAAGAACTCCGCGCGCTCCTCCTCCGGCCGGTCGGCCATCTGCGACACCTTCTCGAAGTACTCCTCACGCGGCGCGCCCGGTGTGAAGAGCAGCAGCATCGACGCGGGCTCGTCGGAGTCGTTCCGGAAGGCGTGCAGGCCGCCCTGCGGCACGTAGAGGAAGTCCCCCGCCGTGGTGTCGGCCCACCGGTCACCGTCGTAGATCCGTACCGTGCCGTCGAGGACGAAGAACGACTCGGAGATCGTGCGGTGGAAGTGCGTGGCCGGGCCACCGGCCCTCGGGGCCATGTCGATGCGGTAGAGCCCGAACTCGCCGTGCGTCGTCTCCGTCGTCGCCAGGTAGTGCGTGCTGCCGCCGGTGCGCGTGCGCAGATCCGGGGCGGTGCCCGCGGGCCGGTACCTCGCGCTGATCTCGCCCTCACCGCCGGCGTAGGTGGCTTCCGGGTACGACATGCCGTCCGTCCTCCCTGTCATGGCCCCGGCGGTTTCAGCAGTGGGGACGGCGTCTGTGCCGTCCGCGGTGCGCGACCAGGGCGCCGGGGCCGACCGGACGCCCGCCCTTTCCTCATCTTCGTACGGGAGCCGCCCGCGCGCCCCGCTTCCGCCCCACGATCCCGATGGCGGGCACGTCGATCGCGCGCCGGCCGGTGCGCGGAAGGCGGCCGGAGTCCGGAACCGGTCACGCCGGCCGGTGCCGGAACGGCTTGGAGGGCTGGTATGCGGGTCCGGCAGAACCGGGTAACGTCTTCATGTTCTTCCAGACGCCGATCTACGAGTGAGAGCGTGATGGGCCCCTGGTGACGTCCATCGACGTCGCGGCCCGTCCCCCACCGATGAGCCTCTAGATCCCTTCGCATCATTACCGGGAGAGCCCGTGACCGTGAGCAAGAACATCAACAACCCCGTGGGCATGGGCGGGGGCCAGCGCAAGAAGCTGTCCCGCGCCGAACGCCAGAACAACGGCCCGCACCGCAACCTCGACCGCCGGAGTGCGGCCGAGCAGAAGGCGGATCTGGTGCGCAAGATGCGCGAGAAGACAGGAACGGCCGAGGGCACCGGACAGGCGGGCGACGACACCGCACAGAGCTGACGCACCGCCGCCGCAGGGCGGCAAACCGTGCGGGGCAGGGCCCGGGACCGCGACGACGCGCGGTCCCG
>NZ_JBEXWB010000586.1:0-2411 GCF_040629645.1 Streptomyces sp. NPDC005899
GAGCGGGAGCGCCCACGCTTCCGGCGGCCTGCCGCCGCGTCCGCTTCCAGCGGCGGCGCCGCTGTACGGAGGGGTCGCGGCCCCCCGTTCGGATGGTGGTGCGGCACGGGCGGCGCCGTCGGCCCGGGCGGGGGCGCGGCCGGGGGTGAGGGTGGTTCCATGGAGATCGGCTACAAACTCGCCTCCGAGGCCTTCGGCCCGGAAGAACTCGTCCGCCAGGCGGTCCTCGCGGAGGCCGCTGGTTTCGACTTCGTCGAGATGAGCGACCACTTCCATCCCTGGCTGGACGTGCAGGGCCACTCCCCCTTCACCTGGACGGTTCTGGGCACGATCGCGGCGAAGACCGAACGTGTCGGCCTGGTGACCGGAGTGACCTGTCCCACCGTCCGCTACCACCCGGCGGTCATCGCTCAGGCCGCCGCGACACTCGCCCTGCTCTCCGGAGGCCGTTTCGTCCTCGGTGTCGGGTCCGGTGAACGTCTCAACGAGCATGTGGTCGGCCGCGAATTCCCCGACCCGGTCCGGGTGCGCCACGAACTGCTGCGCGAGGGGCTGGAGATCATCCGGCTGCTGTGGCTCGGTGGGTACCGCTCCTACGAGGGCAAGCACCTGCGCCTCGACGACGCACGCGTCTTCGACCTGCCGGGAGAACCGCCGCTGATCGCGGTGGCCGCGAGCGGCCGGGACTCGGCACGTATCGCCGCCGAGCTGGGCGACGGCCTCTTCGCCACGGAGGACAAGGAATCGATCGTCCGGGACTACCGCGCCGCCGGCGGCTCCGGGCCCAGGTACGCCGAGGTGCCCATGGCCTGGGCGGAAGACGAACAGACGGCGGCGCAGGCGGCGTTGAAGACGTCACGCTGGGCAGTGACGGGCTGGAAGGTGATGAGCGAACTTCCCAATCCGGTGAACTTCGACGCCGCGACCACCACGGTCCGCGTCGAGGACATCCTCGAGAAGTTCGCGTGCGGACCCGACCCGGCCCGCTATGTGGCGGCCACCCAGAGATACCTGGACGCCGGCTTCGACAGGCTGGTCATGCAGAACGCCGGCCCGGACCCCGACGGATTCATCGACTTCTACCGGCGGGAACTCGACCAGCCACTGCGCCGGCTGCGTGCCTCGGGGTCCTGACCGCCCCGGCACCGCGGCCCGGGGGACGGCGGCGTCGTCGCCGGACTCCCGTCGTGGTGGGTCGGCGGGGCGCGGACGAAGCGGCGTGACGCCCCGGGTACGGGCAGACCGCCTGAGTGCCGGTGCGGGAGGACGTCGACGAAGGCGCTCTCGCGGGACTCCCCGACCGTCCCGGGCGCGGGTCTCGGTGACGCGGTCGCTGTCGGCGGCGAGCCGGTCACCGGGCCGCGGCTGTCCTCGGCACACGTGGGCCCCGTGCGGCGAGGCCCTGGCGCGGTGCGCCCGCAGGACGCCCGGCCGGCCATCGGAGAGGGAACCTGTCGTTCGCCGTCCCCGGCCGCCCCCTCGGCGGCCGTTCCGCCTGTCGGCGCGGCAGTGCGTGTCTGCCACGCCCCCTCGGCGTCACGGTCGGGAAGGCGCCACCCCCGGGACAGGCTCCTCCCTGTCATCATCATGGCGGCTTTCCTCTGCCGGTAGGTGAGTAAATCCTCCTTTTCTCGTGCAAGGAAACGGATCCATGGAGTGAAGCCGGAGGGTGGCGGGCACACGCCCGACACGGCCAAACCGAAACGGACGGGGTGTTACGCATGATTCAGGCCACGACCATGGTCCCGGCCACCTCCGCCGGGTCCTTCGTCCTCCACGGCGACACGTCGGCAGGCATCGCCAGGGCCCGGGACACGGCACGGGCCTTCGCGGACAGCCTCAAGCCGGCCCTGTCCGCGGAGACCGCGCAGACGCTGGCCCTGCTGGTGTCCGAACTCATCACCAACGCGCTGCGCCACGGCGGCGGCCGCTACACCCTGGAGCTCGGGGCGGCCCCGGACGCGGTGTACGCCTCGGTGAGCGACCCGAGCCCCTCGGCGCCGCGCGAACGGACTCCCGACCTGAACGGCGGGACGGGCGGCTTCGGCTGGCACATGATCCGGCGCCTCGCCCGCGGCGTGGCCGTCACCAAGGCCCCCGGCGGGGGGAAGACCATCCGGGTCCGCCTGCCCCGCTGACGGCCGGCCGCGGGCCACGGCGTCACCCCTGCGCCGGCCGGCGGGTCCCGGCTCCCTCCGGGCGCCCGAACAGCAGGTCGTAACCGGCGGGCAGCTGGAGCAGGATCTCGTTCGTCAGGTCCTCCCCCGCGGTGTCGGCCGTGACGCTGAGGACCGCGCCGACGTCCCACACGGCGGTCTGCTCGGCCCCTTGGTACCCGGCATGGACATCAAGCCGCTCATCACCGAACTGCGGAACCGGGTCTCGGAGGAGCTGGACTACGCGCTGGAGGC
>NZ_JBEXWB010000587.1:0-2407 GCF_040629645.1 Streptomyces sp. NPDC005899
GGCCGGCGGTGGGACGACCGCCGGCCCGAAGCCGCCTACGCGTACGCGCCCGTCACAGCACCGGCAGCAGGTTCTTCAGCTCGAAGGCCGTGACCTCGCTGCGGTACTCCTCCCACTCCTGCTTCTTGTTGCGCAGGAAGAAGTCGAAGACGTGCTCGCCCAGCGTCTCCGCGACCAGCTCGCTCTTCTCCATCAGGGAGATCGCCTCGCCCAGGTTCTGCGGCAGCGGCTCGATGCCCATCGCACGGCGTTCCGCGTCGGAGAGGGCCCAGACGTCGTCGTCGGCGCCGGCGGGGAGTTCGTAGCCCTCCTCGATGCCCTTGAGGCCCGCGGCGAGGAGCACCGCGTACGTCAGGTAGGGGTTGGCGCCGGAGTCGATGGAACGGACCTCGACGCGGGCCGAGCCGGTCTTGCCGGGCTTGTACATGGGGACGCGGATCAGCGCGGAGCGGTTGTTGTGGCCCCAGCAGATGTACGAGGGCGCCTCGCCGCCGGCACCGGCGGAGCGGCTGGAGCCGCCCCAGATGCGCTTGTAGGAGTTGACCCACTGGTTCGTGACGGCGGAGATCTCCGCCGCGTGCTTGAGCAGACCCGCGATGAAGGAGCGGCCCACCTTCGACAGCTGGTACTCGGCGCCCGACTCGTAGAAGGCGTTGCGGTCGCCCTCGAAGAGGGAGAGGTGGGTGTGCATGCCCGAACCGGGGTACTCCGAGAACGGCTTCGGCATGAAGGTCGCCTGGACCCCCTGCTCCAGCGCGACCTGCTTCATGACGAGGCGGAAGGTCATGATGTTGTCGGCGGTGGAGAGCGCGTCCGCGTAACGCAGGTCGATCTCCTGCTGGCCGGGGGCACCCTCGTGGTGGCTGAACTCGACGGAGATGCCCATCGATTCGAGCATCGTGATCGCCTGGCGGCGGAAGTCCATGCCGACGTTCTGCGGGGTGTGGTCGAAGTAGCCCGAGCTGTCGGCCGGCGTGGGGCGGCTGCCGTCGACCGGCTTGTTCTTCAGCAGGAAGAACTCGATCTCCGGGTGGGTGTAGAAGGTGAAGCCCAGGTCGGAGGTCTTGGCGAGGATGCGCTTGAGGACGAAGCGCGGGTCGGCGAAGGACGGCGAACCGTCCGGCATCAGGATGTCGCAGAACATCCGCGCCGTGCCGGGGGCCTCCGCGCGCCAGGGAAGGATCTGGAAGGTGCCCGGGTCGGGCTTGGCGATCATGTCCGACTCGTAGACCCGTGCGAAGCCCTCGATGGCGGAGCCGTCGAAGCCGATGCCCTCGTCGAATGCCTGCTCGAGCTCGGCGGGGGCCACGGCGACGGACTTGAGGTATCCGAGCACATCGGTGAACCACAGCCGTACGAAGCGGATGTCGCGCTCCTCAAGCGTCCTGAGGACGAATTCCTGCTGCTTGTCCATAGCCACATCCTTGCAGTTCAGACGGTCCGTGCACCACCGCCCGGGGTAGGGGAGACACTCCAGTATCACGACCCGGGATTTCACCCAGATTACGCACTCGGTGTGAGAGAGAGCACTCGGCCACCCACTACGATCGGCGCCCGTGGTGTGCATGGGCCGCGAGGGCCTCCCGGTGGCCGTGTCCCCACGTGTTCCACCGCCCCGCTCCCCGTCCCTCCCGACCCCTTGCCAGAAGGGCCCGACGACATGAGCTTCGACCCCAGGACCCACGTGGAACCGACGCGCGAGGACGACCGTGCGCGTGGCCGCCGCAACGCCGCCCTCGCCATAGGCGTGAGCGCCCTCGTGGTCGCCGGCCTGCTGGGTTTCGGCTCCTACGCGCTGCTGGAGAGGTCGGAGGCGAAGGAGCGGAGCGGGGACGCCCGGGCCCAGGACGGCAAGCAGGCGGAGCCGGCGGACGGGCGGCCGATCGCGGGCGAGAGGAGCTGGGACGCGGCGAAGTTGACCCGCAACCACGTCACCACCGATGTGGCGTACCCGATGGAGCCGCCGGTCGGCGGTGACCACGACCCGGCCTGGCTGAACTGCGACGGCGTCGTATACGAGAAGGCGGTCCCGAACGTCAACGCCGTCCACGCCCTGGAGCACGGCGCGGTCTGGGTGACGTACAACGGCGAGGCGTCCGCCGCCGACGTCGCCGGGCTCGCGTCCCGGGTCAGCAGCACCCCCTACTCCCTGATGAGCCCGTACGAGGGCCAGGCCGGGACGATCATGCTGAGCGCGTGGGGCAGGCAGCTCACGGTGGACAGCGCGGACGACCCTCGGGTGGCGCGGTTCCTCGCGACGTACGTGCAGGGTGCGCAGACCCCCGAGCCGGGTGCGCCGTGCACCGGCGGGGTCGACGGGTGAGCCCGGCGCCGGACCGGCGTACGCGGTGGGCGGCGGGTGCGGCCGTGGCGCTGGCGCTGGTGTGCGCGGGGGCCGCGACGATCG
>NZ_JBEXWB010000588.1:0-2407 GCF_040629645.1 Streptomyces sp. NPDC005899
GTGGGGCGCCGGTCGCGCGCCGGCAGCGGAGCCGCAGGTCACGGCGGTGCGGGAACTCGAGGAGTCCGCTGCGCGTACCCTGGGTAGGAGAACGACCGTCCCCAGCGCGGCGCCCGCGCCCGAGATCTCCCCGCACGCCGGAACAACCGGCGAGCGGGGGTGAGCCGGAGCGGCACCCCGGGGCACCCTGTACTTCGTGGGCGGTGCGCCACCGCGTCCGCCCCGCACCGAGGAGAAGAACCACTGGGCAAGCGACAGCCCGAAGGCCCGCCGCCCGCACCGGCGGTGCAGCGCATCCGTCTGCGCTACACCAAGCGGGGCCGCCTCCGGTTCACCAGTCATCGAGACTTCCAGCGTGCCTTCGAGCGGGCGCTGCGGCGCTCGGAGGTGCCCATGGCCTACTCGGCCGGATTCACCCCGCACCCGAAGGTTTCGTACGCCAACGCCGCCCCCACCGGTACCGGCAGTGAGGCCGAATTCCTGGAGATCGCCCTCACGCAGCCGCGCGACCCGCGAGTCCTTCGGGAACTGCTGGACGCGTCCCTGCCGGACGGCCTCGACATCGTCGACGCGGTGGAGGCCCGCACCTCCGGCCTCGCGGACCGGCTGACCGCCTCCGTCTGGGAGATGCGGCTGGACGGGGTCGCCGTGAAGGACGCCGAGAAGGCGGTCGCCGCCTTCCTGGCCGCCGACAGCGTCGAGGTGCAGCGCCGGGCGAAGAACGGCATGCGCAGCTTCGACGCCCGCGCCGCCGTCGCGGACCTGCAGGCCCTTGATCCAGAGCCTGATAGGCCCGGGGCGGGGCCCTGTGCGATACTGCGGCTGGTTGTTCGGCACGTGACACCTGCCGTGCGACCCGACGACGTCCTGTCCGGTCTCCGAGCTGTGGCCGACCTGGCGCCGCCGGTCCCCGCAGCGGTGACCAGGCTGGCGCAGGGGCTCTTCGACGAGGAGTCCGGCACGGTGACCGACCCGCTCGCGCCCGACCGCGAGGCAGCCCCGGCCGTTGGTATCGCGGCCGACCCGGCCGCCGTCGCGACGGCGCCGGAAGGTGCAGTCACCGCGTAAGGCGGTCGTCGTAGCGCAGCCCTCGTACCCGGGAGCCACCTGGGTCGGGCCGCGTACCGCCCCCAACAAGACTTTCGCCAGGCCGTGGGCAATCGCGTACGGAACCGGCGAGCCAGACATCAGCTCCCGTGCGGCGCCCGCGCCCCGGACGGCGGTATAGCGCACATCACGCGTACCGGCCGGATCGGAAACAGGCGCGGCGCCCGGGAGCGTGACGGGAGAACCGCCCGCATGCCCGAGCCGATCGAACCCGGAAACACCGGAAACGCCGGAAACACCGAGAACAGCACCGCACCCGGGGACAAGCTGCCGCCGCGCCGCAGGCGCCGCGCGGCCTCCAGGCCCGCCGGCCCGCCCGGCGCCCCCACCGCCGAGACCGTCTCCGCCGCCGTGACCGAGCAGGAGACCTCGGAGAGCGCCCCGGCCGAGGCTGTCGACGAGCAGGCTGTCGAGTCGGCGCCTCCGGTGCGTGCCCGCCGCCGTGCGGTCCGCAAGGCGACCGCTCCTGCGGGTGCTCCGCAGGCCGCTGAAACCGTGGCCGAGCCCGTGGCCGAGCCTGCCGCCCCGGTGGTGGCCGAGGCCGAGGCCCCCCGCGTGGCGGATGTCGCCGAGGCGCCCGCCGCCGAGGCGCCCCGTGGCCGACGCCGTGCCACCCGTAAGGCCACCGCTCCGGCGGGTGCCCCGCAGGCCGCCGAAACCGTGGCGGAAGCCCTTCCCGCGGCCGAGTCGGAGAAGGCCGTGGAGACGGCAGCCGAAACCGCCGCCGTCCAGGAGCCCGAGCAGCTTGCCGAGCCGGCCGCACCGCGTGGTCGCACCCGTCGCCGGGCCTCGGCTCCGGCCGGTGCCCCGCAGGGCGCTCGGACCGCCGACGCCCAGGCTGCGTCCGAGTCGGCCGCCGAGCCGGCACAGGCCCCCGAGACCACACAGGCCCCCGAGACGACAGAGGCTCCTGAGGCCGCAGAGGCCCCCGAGGCGTCCTTGGCTCCGCGAGGTCGTCGTCGCGCCACCCGCAAGGCGACCGCGCCGGCGGGAGCGCCGCAGGCCGTGGAGGAGGCCGCCGAGCTGGCGGCCGAGACCGGTGAGAGCCTTCCGGCAGCCGTGGCGGACGAGCTGGCCGCCGAGACCGAAGAGGTCGAGGAGGCCGCGCCGCGCGGCCGCCAGCGCCGCCGGGCCACCGCCGCCGCGGGCCGGCCGGAGTTCACCGCCAAGACCGAGGAGCCCGTCCGCAAGGGCCGGCGTGCCGCGCGCCCCGCCGTCGCCGTGTTCCGGGCGCCGGTCTTCGCCGAGCCGATGTTCCAAACCCCCGAGACGGCTGCCGCGGCGGCGGCAGCCGCCGGCT
>NZ_JBEXWB010000589.1:0-2405 GCF_040629645.1 Streptomyces sp. NPDC005899
AGCCGGTGCGCGATCGCGATCACCGTGCGGCCCTCCAGCACCCGGGCCAGCGAACGCTCCAGGTGCCGGGCGGCCCGCGGGTCGAGCAGCGACGTGGCCTCGTCGAGGACCAGCGTGTGCGGGTCGGCCAGGACCAGCCGGGCCAGCGCGATCTGCTGCGCCTGCGCGGGCGTGAGGGTGCGGCCGCCCGACCCGACCTCCGTGTCGAGACCGTCCTCCAGGGCCCTGGCCCAGCCGTCGGCGTCGACCGCGGCCAGGGACGCCCACAGCTCCGCGTCCCCGGCGCCCGTGCGCGCGAGCAGCAGGTTGTCCCGCAGCGAGCCCACGAAGACGTGGTGTTCCTGGTTCACCAGGGCCACGTGCGTCCGGACGCGCTCCGCGGTCATCCGGGACAGCTCGGCCCCGCCGAGGGTGACCTGACCCGTCCGGGGGGCGTAGACCCCGGCCAGCAGCCGCCCCAGGGTCGACTTCCCCGCCCCGGACGGACCGACCAGCGCGAGGCGCGTGCCCGGGGCGACGTCCAGCGACACCTCGTGCAGGACGTCCACACCGGCGCGGTAGCCGAAGCGCACGTCGTCGGCCCGTACCCGCCGCCCGTCCGGGCCGGCCAGGTCGTCGCCCGCGTCCGGCTCCATCTCCCGCACGCCCACCAGCCTGGCCAGCGACACCTGGGCCACCTGCAACTCGTCGTACCAGCGGAGGATCAGGCCGATCGGATCGACCATCATCTGCGCCAGCAGCGCTCCCGTGGTCAGCTGCCCGACCGTGAGCCGGCCCTCCATGACGAACCAGCCACCGAGCAGCAGCACCGCGCCGAGGATCGTCACGTAGGTGGCGTTGATGACGGGGAAGAGCACCGAGCGCAGGAACAGCGTGTACCGCTCCCAGGCCGTCCACTCCGCGACCCGGCGGTCCGAGAGCCTGATCCGGCCGGCCCCCAGCCGGTGCGCCTCCACCGTCCGGCCCGCGTCCACCGTCTCGGCCAGCACCGCTGCCACGGACGCGTATCCGGCGGCCTCCGAGCGGTAGGCGGAGGGGGCCCGGCGGAAGTACCAGCGGCAGCCGGTGATCAGCACGGGCAGGGCGATCAGCACCGCGAGGGCGAGGGGCGGAGCCGTGACCGTCAGCGCGCCGAGCAGCAGCCCGGCCCACACCACACCGATCGCCAGCTGCGGCACGGCCTCACGCATCGCGTTGGCCAGCCGGTCGATGTCCGTCGTGATCCTGGAGAGCAGGTCTCCGGTACCGGCCCGTTCGAGGACACCCGGTGGCAGCCCGACCGACCGCACCAGGAAGTCCTCGCGCAGGTCGGCCAGCATCTCCTCACCGAGCATCGCCCCGCGCAGCCGCATGGTCCGCGTGAACATCGTCTGCACGACGAGGGCGACCGCGAACACGGCCGCGGTCCGCTCCAGGTGCAGGTCGGTCACCCCGTCGGAGAGGTCCTCGACCAGCCCGCCCAGCAGGTACGGACCGGTGATCGACGCGATCACCGCGACGGCGTTGACGCAGACGAGTGTCGCGAACGCCCTGCGGTGACGCCGCAACAGGGAACGGACGTACGCCCGTACGGTCGCCGGTGTGCCGACCGGCAGGGTCGTCGCCGACTCCGGGGCGGCCGGGTCGTACGCGGGTGGCCGGAGGCCGATCATGCCCTCTCCTCGATTTCCTCGATCGCCCCGGCCGACCGCAAGGTGTCGATCCCGGCGAGCTCCCCGGACGCGGCCGGTGCCGCCGTCCCGTCATCGGCCTCACGGGTGACGACCGCCCGGTAACGGGGCTCGTTCCGCAGCAGCTCGCGGTGGGAACCGACCGCCACGACCGCGTTCCCGTGCACCAGCACCACCCGGTCGGCACAGTCCAGCAGCAGCGGTGACGAGGCGAACGCCACCGTCGTACGGCCTTCCCGCAGCCGCTTCACACCTGTCGCGACCCGGGCCTCCGTATGCGCGTCCACCGCGGACGTCGGCTCGTCGAGGACCAGTACCTCCGGGTCGGTGACCAGCGAGCGGGCCAGCGCCAGCCGCTGGCGCTGGCCACCGGACAGGGAACGGCCGCGTTCGGTGATCCTCGTGCGCATCGGGTCGCCGTCCGTGTCCAGGGACGCCTGGGCCAGTGCACGGAGCACATCACCGCACTGGGCGGCGATCAGCGCGTCCTCGGCGGTGACCGCGCCCGAGGACGGCACGTCCAGCAGCTCCCGCAGTGTGCCCGAGAGCAGCACGGGGTCCTTGTCCTGGACCAGCACCGCTGCCCGCGCGGACGCGAGCGGCAACTCGTCCAACGGCACCCCGCCGAGCAGGACCGAGGGAGCCGCCCGGGACCCGTCCTCGCTCCCGGCGCGCGCGGTCTCCTCCGTCCGCGCACGGGAGGCGTCCGTGGACGCGTCGCGTGGCATCGCCCCG
>NZ_JBEXWB010000590.1:0-2385 GCF_040629645.1 Streptomyces sp. NPDC005899
GGGACCGGGGAGGCCGGGCGGCGACCCCGGCCCCCGCGCACGTGCGGCACGCGACCGCCCCACCGGCACCGCGGCCGGCCCCGTCCCGGAGCCGGTGACCACCCCCGGCACCGCTCCCCGCACCCCGGGCGCAGGACCGGGCGGAAGAGCGGGCGGAGGGCCGGGCGGTGGGGACGAGGGGCAGGGGCCGGCCGGCCGGCCGGAGGGGGCCGGTCCGGCCGCCACCGCCCGCAGCCGCCGTCCCGTCGTCGCCGCCCTCATGCTCGGCATGGGCCTCGCCGCCATCGACGGCACCATCGTCGCGACCGCCGTCCCGCAGATCGTCGGCGACCTCGGCGGATTCGCCGTGTTCTCCTGGCTGTTCTCCGGCTACCTCCTGGCGGTGACCGTCACCCTGCCCGTGTACGGGAAGCTCTCCGACACCTTCGGCCGCAAACCCGTCCTCATCACCGGGATCGTCCTGTTCCTGGCCGGGTCCCTCCTCTGCGCCGCCGCGTGGAACATGGCCGCACTGATCGCGTTCCGCGTGGTCCAGGGGCTCGGCGGAGGCGCGTTGCAGGGCACGGTGCAGACGATCGCCGCCGACCTGTACCCGCTGAAGGAGCGCCCGCGCATCCAGGCCCGGCTGTCCACCGTGTGGGCCACCTCGTCAGTGGCGGGCCCGGCGCTGGGCGGACTGCTCGCCGCGTACGCGGACTGGCGCTGGATCTTCCTCGTCAACCTCCCCGTCGGGGCCGTCGCCCTCCTGCTGGTGGTCCGTCACCTGCACGAGCCGGTCCGGCCGCGGCCCGCCACCCGCCCTCCCGTCGACTGGGCGGGCTCCCTCGCCGTCTTCGCCACCGGGGCGCTGCTGCTGACCGCGCTCGTCCAGGGCGGGGTGGCCTGGCCGTGGATCTCCGCTCCATCCCTAGGGCTGCTGGGGGCGAGTGCCGCACTGGCCGTCCTGACGGTCGTCATCGAGCGGCGGGCGGCCGAACCGGTCATCCCGGGGTGGGTCTGGCGGCGCCGCACCATCGCCTCGGTCAATCTGGCCCTGGGCGCGATGGGGCTGCTCATGGTCGCCCCCACGGTCTTCCTGCCCACGTACGCGCAGTCGGTGCTCGGACTCGGCCCGATCGCCGCCGGTTTCGTCCTGTCGGCGATGACCCTGAGCTGGCCGGTGTCCGCGGCGTTCGCCGACCGGATCTACAACCGCGTCGGCTTCCGGCGCACCGCGATCACCGGCATGACCGGCGCCCTGCTGGTCCTGCTGGCCTTCCCGCTCCTGCCCTTCCCCGGGGCCGCCTGGCATCCCGCCCTGCTCATGCTGCTGCTCGGAGCGGCGCTCGGGCTGTTCCAGCTGCCCCTGATCGTCGCGGTCCAGTCGACCGTCGGCTGGTCCGAGCGGGGGACGACGACGGCGTCCGTCCTGTTCTGCCGCCAGGTGGGCCAGAGCCTGGGCGCCGCGCTCTTCGGAGCCGTGGCCAACGGCGTACTCGCCTCCCGGCTGGCGTCCGCCCCCGTACCGGGGCTGTCCGGAGGCCTCGACGCGGTCCCGCACGCCCTGGAGGACCCGGCCGCCCTGTCCGCCGCCGCCTCGGACCGGTTGCGGCGGGCGGTCGACGCGGCCGTCGACCACGTGTTCGTGGGTGCCGCCGGAGCGGCCGTGCTGGCCCTGCTGGTGCTCGTCCTCGTGGCGCCCCGTCGCTTCCCGGTCCTCCCCGAGCACGGCGCAGCCGCCGCGTCCCGGGACCGGGCGGTGAAGGACTAGGCAACTCCCCCATTACCGCGGGTAGTTCGGGCGCAGCCCTCCCCAGTCGCCGTACTCGCGAGTAACGTTCGCGCTCCCGAGAGCGCGCCCGCGCTCCTGCCTTGCAGTCCGTCCCCGGGCCCGAGCCGTGCAAGGAGCAGCACCAGATGCCGTACGAGCACCCGCAGCCGCCTCCATACCCGCCCCGCCGACGACCCGGGCAGCCCGGCCCCCCACCGCCCCGCCCGCCGGGGGCGCGCACACCGCGGCACCGGCCGCAGCCGCCCCCGTATCCCGGCGAATACCTCCTGCCCTGGCAGAGTTCGTCACCGCAGCCGCCCCCGCACCGCCCGGCCGCCACCCCCGGCCCGGTCTCCGCACCGGGCCGGCACAGCGACCTCCGTCGGCTGCGCACGGCCTACCGGGTGCTGCGCCGGGTCTCGACGTTCACCGCCCTCGGCTACTTCACGCTCTTCCTGCTGCTGTCCGGATACGCGCCCGGCCTGATGACCCGTCCCGTGGGTGGCGGCGCCCTGACCACGGGACTGGTCCTCGGGCTGGGCCAACTCCCGGTCGCCCTCGTCGCCGTCGCCCTGTACGAGTGGACCGCCCGGCGCACCGTCGACCCGCTCTCCGCCGTCCTGCGCGGCCGGGCC
>NZ_JBEXWB010000591.1:0-2378 GCF_040629645.1 Streptomyces sp. NPDC005899
GCGGCCGCGGTTCGCCGGGGTGGCGGTGCCGGTGGAGGCCGCGGGGCTGTGCGGCGCCGTGGTGGCCGTGGGGCTCGCGTCGACGGACGCGCCGCGCCTGTCGCTGGTCCTGTCGTTGTGCGGGGTGCTGGCGGCGTACGGCGCGCTGCGCCCGGAACGCCGGCGGGTGGCCGGGAGCGCGGCGGCCGTGCTGTTCGTACTTTCGGCGTGGGTGCGCCTGGGGGCCTGGGACGTGTCGGCCCCGGAGGCCTACACCCTGCCGGCGTCGGCGGCCGCGTTGTGGGTGGGCGTCCTGCGGCGTCGCCGGGACGCGGCGGCCTCCTCGTGGGTGGCGTACGGCCCCGCCCTGACGATGACGTCGGTGCCGAGTCTTCTCGCGGCGTGGGGGGACGAGCACTGGCTGCGGCCCCTGCTGCTGGGCGTCGCGGCGCTGGTGGTCACTCTGGCCGGCGCCCGCCACCGCCTGCGGGCGCCCCTGGTGGTGGGTGGCTGGGTGCTGGCCCTGGACGGGCTGCACGAGCTGGCTCCTCAGGTGGTCCAGGTCTTCGACGCTCTCCCCCGCTGGGTGCCGCCGGCCCTCGCCGGGCTGGTGCTGCTCGCGGTGGGCGCGACGTACGAGCAGCGGTTGCGTGACGCCCGCCGGCTGAAGGACGCCGTGGGCCGGATGCGGTGACGGCCGCGGCCCGACCCGGGCGCCCCGGGCCGGGTGGGGGGCGGCCGGGACAGGCGGGCACGTGGTCACCGGTGAGCGCCAGGTTCCCGATCGCGGCGGGTCCGTGGAACGCCGTGTCGCTGGTGTGGACCCCGGTCGGCCTCGGTGGCGGCACAGCGCCTTCGGGCCGGAGACCGCCGGGGGAGGGGAGACGCCGGCGGGGTCGGCGGCGACGGCGAACCTCCCCGTGCCGAGGCCGTACGGGCCACTGCCCTGGACGAAGCCGTCGGGCCGGGCCGCGATCGTCTCCAGCGGCGCGAGGCCGCGGGCTTCCGCCTCGGCGGCCTGCGGGGCCGCCGCGCCATCGACCCGCTCCCGGTGGGGGAAGGGGCACGGAAAACGCCGATGGCCGGAAGCTTGGATGAGCTTCCGGCCATCGGTACGGGGTGGGCGATACTGGGTTCGAACCAGTGACCTCTTCGGTGTGAACGAAGCGCTCTCCCACTGAGCTAATCGCCCCGGCGCACGGCACACATTACCCCATGTCAGCGGTGCCCCCGGACCACTTCCGGGTCACTGCTCGATCTCCCACGGCATCGTGATGCCGAACTTCCAGACGTAGATCCCGACGAGCACGGCGATGATCACGAGCCCCACGGCCGTGAGGGCGACGTTGCGCCGCCGGACCTTGGGGTCGAGGGCCCGCTGGGCGGCCTCGGTGACCTTGCGCCTCGTCCAGCGCAGGACCAGCTGCGCCCAGACGAACTCCGTCGCCCAGATCGCCATGCCGCCGAAGATCACCAGCCATCCGGGGCCGGGCAGCGGCAGCATCACGATGCCCGCCCCGACCACGGCCAGACCGGCCACGAAGATGCCGACCTGCCAGCTCAGGTGCAGCACCCTGGACCCCCGGACGAACGCGGGCGCCCGCGATCCCAGCTCGCGCTCCGCCTGCCGCCCGTCCCCCGGCGCGGACACGGGGGCCACCGGACCGGCGCCCCCCGTCCGCTCGTCACTCTCCGCGTTCATGGAGCCCAACCTACCGGAAGGGAGTTCGTCACTGGAATGGACGCATGACGCAAAGTTACACACCGCTGTACGAGCTACCTGAAGCATCACAAATGGGTCAGATGGGTTTACAACGCCACCGTAGGTGGCATGTCGATTTCGCCGACGTGCGAATCCCCGAGCGCACACTGAGCGAAAGGCCCTGGCGCTTATGAACACCACGGTCAGCTGCGAGCTGCACCTGCGCCTCGTTGTGTCGAGCGAGTCCTCACTGCCTGTACCCGCGGGCCTGCGGTATGACACGGCCGATCCCTATGCCGTGCACGCCACCTTCCACACCGGAGCGGAGGAGACGGTCGAGTGGGTTTTCGCCCGTGACCTCCTTGCCGAGGGGCTGCACCGGCCCACCGGCACCGGAGACGTCCGCGTCTGGCCATCCCGAAGTCACGGCCAAGGCGTCGTCTGCATCGCGCTGAGCTCCCCGGAGGGAGAAGCCCTGCTCGAGGCCCCGGCGAGGGCCCTGGAGTCGTTCTTGAAGAGGACCGACGCCGCGGTCCCGCCCGGCACCGAACATCGTCACTTCGACCTCGACACGGAGCTCTCACACATCCTGGCCGAGAGCTGAGCCAGGCCGAGAGCTGCGGGACGCCGTCCGACTCGGGGAGACGGCGTCGCGCGGACAACCTCATACGGCGGACACCGGCGCCGTCGCCGCGGA
>NZ_JBEXWB010000592.1:0-2352 GCF_040629645.1 Streptomyces sp. NPDC005899
CGTGACCTGGCCGCCGCCCTGCTCGCCGCCCCGCGCGACGCGGTCGTCGAGACCAAGGCACTCCTGAGCGGCGCCGCCTCGCGTACGTACGAGGAGCAGCGGGCCGCCGAGCGCGCCGCCCAGGGCCGCCGGCTGCGCGACCTCGCCGGCGTGACCGACTGAGACCGCCGCGACCGGATCCGCCCGCCGGCGGGTCCGGTCATCCCCGGTCCGGGGCCACCACGGCCGTGACGAGTACCGCGACCGCCGGACGGCCCTCCACCGCCGCGGCCACGGCCTCGCGCACCGCTCGGGCGACGTCGAGCGCCCTCTGGCCCCGGGCCGTCGCCAGCTCGACCCGGACGTGCCCCGGGCCCGAGTGCACCGGGCTGCCCAGCGCGCGGGTGTGGAAGGCGACTCCGGGGACCCCGGCCGCCGCCGCCGCGGCGGCTCCCTCGGGTTCGGCCGGGTGCGCCTCGGCCGGCTCCGGCGCGGGCCGCCCGGGTTCCTCGTCCAGCAGGCCGGTCACCCGCAGATCCACCTCGTCGACCGCGAGGCCCAGCCGTTCGGCCGCCTCCAGCAGGCCCGCGCGCAGTGCGTCCGCCGTGGCGGGCAGCGGCCGCCGCGCCGTGGCCGCGAAGTCCGCCTCGATCCGCAGCGGCCCCGGTGGCAGGGCGCTGGGCGGCCCGGGCACCACCGGTTCCGTCGCGCCGTGCGGGCCCGCCGGGGCGATCCTGAGCGTACCCAGCACCGCCCCCGCACCGGCCACGGCGTCGCGCAGGAACGCCGCCGCGGCCCGTTCCGCGATCCACGACCCGTCGGCGGGGCCGCCCAGAGGGAGCAACCGGCCCAGGTCGAGCCGCCGGCGTACCGCTGCGGTCCATCCCTCGGCCCGATGGGGAGTGTCAGCCGTTGTCATTGCCCCAGCCTGCCGTATCCACGGCGCGAAATGGGGCAAGCACACCTAATGTGGGCATAAGAAGTGCAACCCTGCCCCGAAGGGAAGAGCGGCGATGACCGAGAGCCCGCAGCGGAACCGGCCCGACAACCCCACAAGCCTGTCCGGCGGGGACGACGGCCGCCAGAGTCAGCTCACCAAGCGCGGCGGGGGAGCCCCCGCCTCCCGCGGCCGCACCACCATCGCCGACGGCGTGGTCGAGAAGATCGCCGGAATGGCGGCACGTGACGTCGGCGGTGTCCACGCGATGGGCAGCGGCATGTCACGCACCTTCGGCGCGGTGCGCGATCGCGTCCCCGGCGGCGGCAAGTCCGTGACCCGCGGCGTCAAGGCCGAGGTCGGCGAATCGCAGGCCGCCCTCGATCTGGAGATCGTCGTCGAGTACGGCGTCGCGATCGCGGACGTCGCCGGTGACGTGCGGGAGAACGTCGTCGCCGCGGTCGAGCGCATGACCGGTCTCGAGGTCGTCGAGGTGAACATCGCGGTCAGCGACGTCAAGCTGCCCGACGAGGAGGACGACGACGAAGACACCGGGTCCCGCGTGCAGTAGTCCTCCCCCCCCGAGGCAGTTGAGGAGCACAGATGAGCATGGCTGTGGTCGGCCTGATCGCCGGCATGGCGCTCGGCTTCGCCGGGTACTTCGGCGGGTTCGGCGCGTTCCTGCTGGTCGCCGCGTTGGGGGCCGTCGGTTTCGTCGCCGGCCGCTTCGTGGACGGCGACCTGGAGCCCGGCGACTTCTTCCGGAGTCGCGAGCGCGGCGACCGGCGACGGTGACGGCGGTGACGGGCCGGGTCGCCGCCGCCGGCCGCGGTGAGACCCGGATCGCCGACCGGGTCGTGGCCAAGATCGCGGCCCAGGCCGCCAGGGAGGCGGCCGGCGAGCCGCCCACCGGAGGCGCGCCCCCGCGTGCCACGGTCACCGTGCACCGGGAGACCGCCCGTGTGCGCGTCAGCCTCGAACTCGGCTACCCCGGTGACATCGGCCGTCGGTGCGGGGCGGTGCGGCGCCGTGTCGCCGAGCGGGTGAGGGCACTGGCGGGTATGGAGGTCCCGGAAGTGGCGGTGCAGGTCGAGCGGCTGCACCTCGCCGAAGCGGGCACCGCCCCGGAGGGAGCGTCGGATGAGCGAGCCTGAGAACCCGCCGGGCCGGACCGGTGAGCCCCATGACCCGTCGGACAGCACTCGGCGGCTGCCCACGACCGGGCAGGGCGAGTCCGGCGAACCGGACACCGGCCGGTCGGGAGGCGGGTCCACCTACGAGGCCGCGCCGGCCGCCGGCCGGACGGGCGGCCGGGCCGGCCGCGTGTGGGGCGAACGGCGGGTGGCGGCCCGCCAGCGGGCCCTGCTGGTCCTCCCGGGCGCCCGACGCCCGCTGTAAGAACGGGGGGGCGGCCCCCCCCCCCACCCCGCCCAGGG
>NZ_JBEXWB010000593.1:0-2347 GCF_040629645.1 Streptomyces sp. NPDC005899
CGCCCCGCCACGCGCACGCACGCCGCCTCGTGGGGCCGGCCGGGCCCGCGACCCGGCGGGTCGGCCGGCACACGTCACCGCGGCCAGGTCCGCGGGTCAGGCCGCGCCGGGACGGGGCGCCGCCGGACGTCCGGATCAGGCCGGTGGGCCCGGCGCGATGGGGACGACAGGCCCTAGGCTTCGGGGTATGACATCCGTCCCCGCAGCACCCGTGGCCCGCGCCTACCGGAGGCTCGGCGTCGAGGAGCGCCGCGCCCAGCTGCTCGGCGCGGCACTCACGCTGTTCGCGCACCGGGCGCCGGACGACGTGTCGATCGACGAGGTCGCCGCCGTGGCCGGCGTCTCCCGTCCCCTGGTCTACCGCTACTTCCCCGGCGGCCGGCAGCAGTTGTACGAGGCCGCGCTCGGCTCGGCCGCCGAACAGCTCACGCTGTGCTTCGCCGAGCCGGCCGTGGGCCCACCGACCGAGCGGGTCAGCCGGGTCCTGGACCGCTACCTCGGCTTCGTCGACGAACACGACGCGGGCTTCAGCGCGTTGCTGCGCGGCGGCAGTGTCGCCGAGACCTCGGAGACCTCAACGATCGTGGACGGCGTCCGCCGGGCGGCGGCCGAACAGATCCTGCGCCACCTGGGCAGGGGAGGCGGTCCCAGGCAGGAGGCCGCCGGTCCCCGCCTGCGGATGATGGTGCGCACCTGGATCGCGGCCGTGGAGGCGGCCTCGCTCATCTGGCTCGACGAGGCGAAGCAGCCCACCGCCGGGGAGCTGCGCGGCTGGCTGGTCGACCACCTGATCGCGCTGCTCGCCGCCACGGCGGCCTCGGACGGCGAGACCGCCGCCGTCGTCGCGGAGCTGCTGGACCAGGAGACCGCGGACGGCCCGGCCGGACGGCTGGCCTCGCGCGTGGTCCCGGTGGCGGGGCGGGCGGCACACCTGCTGCCGCCCGGCTGAGCCCCCCGCGACCGGCGGGGCTTTCGCCGCAGGCGCGGCCCTGGGCCAGACTGGCACCGTGAAGAGCGAGAACACCACCTTCCGCGGCGGCCCCCTGGACGGCCGGGAGCTGCCCGTCCTGCTGGGGCCGACCGGACATCCGCCCAAGTGGTACGAGGTCCCGGTGCCGGACCCGGACGGCGGTCCGGCCACCGTGTACGCCTACCGGCGCACCCCGGCCGGTTACACGAGGAGGCTCGGGCTGCAGCGGGGCTGGGTGTACGAGTACGCCCCCGGCGGACGCGAGCGCCCGGCCCTCAAGTGGCCCTGGACCAAGCCGGACCGGACGGTCTGAGCAGCGGCCCCGCCGCGGCTTCCCGCACCCTCTAAGATCGGCGGTCAGGTGCCGAGGGCACGGTCATGAGGGGGGTGCGCCATGGAGGCGCTGCGTCAGGACGATCCACGCCGATTCGGCCCGTACACCGTGCTGGCCCGCTTCCGTGAGACCGCGAGCGCGGTGCAGTACCTGGTCGGGGACGCGGACGGGGAGGGCCTCGTCGTGGTGACGTCCGCGCGGCCCGCCCTCGCCGCGGTGCCCGCCTTCCGCCGCCGCTTCCTCTCCGAGACCGCCACGGCCGAGCGGCTGTCCGGCGGCTGGGTGCAGCCCCCGCTGGCCGGCGCCGACACGGACGGCGAACTGTGGACGGCCACGGCGTACGTCCCCGCGCTGACGCTCGCCGAGGCGGTCGACCTCGCGGGCCCGCTGCCCGAACGTGCCGTGCGGATACTGGGTGCCGGTCTGGCCGAGACGCTCTCCCGGGTGCACGCCACCGGGGCCGTGCTGCAAGGTCTGGCGCCGGGGACGGTGCTGCTGGCCGAGGACGGTCCGCGGCTGACCGCGTTCGGCCCGCTGGGCGCCGCCGCCCGCGCCGAGGCACGGCCGGGCGGACAGCTGTCGGTGCGGCTCGGCTACCTGACCCCCGAGCAGGTGGAGGGCGAGGAGGCGGGCCCCGCGTCCGACCTCTTCGTCCTGGGTCTGCTGCTGGCGTACGCGGCGACGGGTACCACGCCGTTCGCCGACGGGCCCGCCGACGGGGCTGCCGAGCGGATCGCCCACGCCTCGGCCGAACTGGGCTCCGTGCCGCCCGGGTTGCGGGACGTGATCGCCGGCTGCCTGGCGAAGGATCCGGCCGGCCGGCCGGCCGCGGGTGCGGTCGCCGCGGAGCTCGCCCTGGAAGGCGCGGCCGGCCTCGCCCGGCACGG
Source organism: Streptomyces sp. NPDC005899 (assembly GCF_040629645.1). Lineage (NCBI taxonomy): Bacteria > Bacillati > Actinomycetota > Actinomycetes > Kitasatosporales > Streptomycetaceae > Streptomyces > Streptomyces sp. NPDC005899. The sequence continues at coordinate 2,192 of NZ_JBEXWB010000593.1, forward strand.
CTGGCTGCCGGGGGTGCTGGCGGACGCGGTGACGGATCAGGCGGCCCGGGCCGGGGCCCTGCGCGGACCCGCGGACGTACGGGACGGCGTAGCGCCTGCGGGGGACACGCCCGTGGGGGCCGGGAGCCCGTCCGGTGAGGACGGCGGCGAGGACAC
>NZ_JBEXWB010000594.1:0-2342 GCF_040629645.1 Streptomyces sp. NPDC005899
CCGCGCCCGGACGCTCCGTCAGCCGCGGGCCGGGCCGGCCGGGTGGGCGGTCAGGGAGAGCAGGTCGCGGGCCGGCCCGGCGGGACGGTGCCCGGCCGGCCACACGGCGCGCAGCTGGCGCCTGAGCCGGACGCCCTCGACCGGGACCTTGACCAGGCGGCGGGCGGAGAGCTCCTCGCCGAGGGCGAGTTCGCTCAGCACGCAGGGGCCCGCACCGCTCTCCGCCGCCCCCTTGACGGCGGTGGTCGAGGACAGTTCGAGCAGGGGGCTGGCCAGCCCGCCGTGCACGGCGAGGGCGGCGTCCAGGACCTGGCGCGTGCCCGAGCCGTGCTCCCGCAGGATCAGCGGCGTGGCGGCGAGCTCCCCCGGCATGAGGCGGTTCCTGCGGCGGGCCCACGGGTGGGAGGGGGCGACCACGACGACGAGCCGGTCGTGCGCGATCACGGTGCCGTCCAGCCCTTCCGGTATCGACAGTCCCTCGACGAAGCCCAGGTCCGCCTCACCGGCCAGCAGCCGCAGCGCCACCGCCGCCGAGTTGCCCGCGAGCAGCGAGACGGCTGTGCCGGGGCGCTCGGCCCTCAGCGCGATCAGCCAGCCGGGCAGCAGGTACTCGGCGATGGTCATGCTCGCGGCGACCCGCAGCCGGGAGTCCCGGCGGTCCCGCAGCGCCTGTGCGCCCGCGTCGAAGGCCTCCGCCGCCTCGACCACCCGGCGGGCCCAGTCGGTGACCAGGGCCCCGGCGTCGGTCAGCCGGGAGCCGCGCGGGGAACGGTCCAGCAGCGCGACCCCGAGCTGCCGCTCCATCGACCGGATGCGGCTGGAGGCGGCGGGCTGGGTGATGCCGGTGGCCCGCGCCGCCCGGCCGAGGCTCCCGTGCCGGGCGACGGCGAGCAGCAGCACCATGGCCCCCAGGTCGGGGACCCGTTGCGGAAGCCGCGCCTGCCCACTGCCGCCGTCTACGTCCGTCCCGGAGTGGATCCCGCCGGCCGGTGCGGGTCCGTACCGGTCACCGGGGGGCGGCACCGGGACGGAGTCTGGCGGGGAGCTGGGCATAAAGCCAGCTTATGCCCTCATAGGCGAGAGGTCCGTGGCGGACGGTCCTCCGCCCGCCGAGAATCATGGCATGGCCACCTATTTGCGGACCGGCCCGGACGCGCTCGCGCCGGCTCCCGTCGCACTCACCCTGCCGTCCCTCCGCCATCTCGGCCCCAACTGGTACGCGACGGTCATGGGGACGGCCGTGGTCGCGAGCGCCGGCGCCGCTCTGCCCGTTCACGTACCGGGCCTGCGGAGCGCCTGCGTCGTGGTGTGGATCCTGTCCGCCGCGCTCCTGGCCGTGCTCCTCGCGGCCCGTGCCGGGCACTGGGCCTTCCACCGGGACCAGGCCCGCGCACACCTCATGGATCCGGCCGTGGCCCCGTTCTACGGCTGCCTGTCCATGGCGTTGCTCGCGGTGGGTGCCGGCACGATGACCGTCGGCCGGGACGTCGTCGGCGACCGGGCGGCCGTCGCGGCGGGCGCCGTGCTCTTCGCGGCGGGCACGGTGAGCGGTCTCGTGGCCGCCGTGGCCGTCCCGTACCTCATGGTCGTACGCCACCGCCCGGCCCCCGGCACCGCGTCGCCGGTCTGGCTGCTGCCCCTGGTCGCCCCGATGGTCTCCGCGGCGGTCGGCCCCCTCCTGGTGCCGGAGCTGCCGCCGGGGCAGGCCCGTGAGGCGCTCCTGCTGGCCTGCTACGCGATGTTCGGACTGTCCCTGCTGGCGGCCCTGGCCGTCCTCCCCCTGATCCTGGGGCGACTGCTCCACCACGGGCCGCTGCCGCTCGCACTGACCCCGGCGCTCTTCCTCGTCCTCGGCCCGCTCGGCCAGTCCACGACCGCCGTCGGCCAGCTGGCAGATGTGGCGCCGCTCGCGATCGGGGCGCCGTACGCCTCCGCGTTCGGGGCGTTCGCCGTGCTGTACGGGGTGCCGGTGACGGGGTTCGCGCTGCTCTGGCTGGCGCTGTCCTGCGCGATGGTCGTACGGGCCGCGCGCCGGGGCATGCCGTTCACGATGACGTGGTGGGGGTTCACCTTCCCGGTCGGCACGTGCGTCACGGGGGCGGCGGGGCTGGCCCGTCACACCGGGTCGACGGCGTTCGGCTGGCTGGCCGTGGCGCTCTACGCCCTGCTGGTGACCGCCTGGGCCGTGGCGGGCACGAGGACACTGCGCGGGGTGATCGGCGGAACGCTGCTCTCCCCGCCCCGGCCTCCGCGTCCGGCGTCCGGCACCGCCGTCCGAGACGCCGGTGCGGCGGCGGGTCCGCGGCACGGGCCGGCGGCCGGCCGTGCGGAGGCGCTCACCG
>NZ_JBEXWB010000595.1:0-2334 GCF_040629645.1 Streptomyces sp. NPDC005899
CGGACGGACGCGGCGCTCCGGCCGCTCCAGCGGGCCGCTCCACCGCCGGCCGCCCGGCAGCGGCCCCGTACGCACCCGTGTCGAGCGCGACAGCCCTCGTGGAAAGACCGTAGCGTCACGGGCACCGCTGTCCGCAACGCCCAGACAGGAGCCACCTCATGGCCGCTGAGCCGCTGTCCGCACACGACATCGAGACGGGGCTGCGCGATCTGCCCGGCTGGCAGGTGGAAGGGGACCGGATCGCCCGCACCTACCGGCTGCCCTCGCACTTCGCCGCGGCCGCGCTGACCGTCCACGTCGCCCGCATCCAGGACGAGCTCGACCACCACTCGGACCTGACGCTGGGCTACAACACCGTGCGCCTCACCGTGAACTCGCACGACGCGGGCGGCAAGGTCACGAGCAAGGACCTGACGCTCGCCGGGCGGGTCGAGGCGGTCGCCGCGGCGCACGGTGCGCAGTAGGGCCACCGGCCGCCGGCCCGGGTCCGGCCGCACCGGATCCGTATCCGCCATGCGCACGTGCCCGGCGCCAGGCCACCGGGAGTGCCGTGATGGGAAGGCCACTTGCCGGAACGGCAAGGAAACTCGCCTGGGAGACCGTGCCCGTGGATGCTGACCCCATGAGCAAGCACGCCGCACACACCCCCCGCCACGGCACGGCGGACGAGCCCGCCGCCGGGCACGCGCCGGACTCGGGAGACACGCTCGGGCCGGGACCCGCGCCGACCGCCGGGCACGCGCCCGGGTCGGGGCACGCGCCCGGACACGCACCCGGATCCGGGCACACGCACCGGCCGGAACACGCGCCCGCCCTGGGGCACGCGCACGCCCACGGCACCGAGGACCTCGACTGGGACGTCATGGGCCCGATGCTGGAGCAGGAGGCCGAACTGAGCCTCCCGCAGTACGAGGCGGCAGCCCGGTGGATCGCCGGGCTGCCCACGGCGCCGCACGTGCGCCGGGTCCTCGACATCGGCAGCGGCCCGGGCGTCGTCACCTGCCTGCTCGCCGGTGTCTTCCCCGGCGCGGAGGTCGTCGCGGTGGACGGCACCCCGGCGCTGCTGGAGCGCGCCCGTGCGCGCGCGGAGCGCAGCGGCCTCGCGGAGCGCGTACGGACGGTCCCCGCCGACCTTCCCCGGGACTTCGGGACGCTGGACCGGGCCGACCTCATCTGGGCCGGCAACACCCTGCACCACCTCGGGGACCAGCGGGGCGCGCTGGCCGGTTTCGCGGCGCTGCTCCGTCCCGGTGGTGTGGTGGCCCTGGCCGAGGGCGGCCTGACCGCCCGCTACCTCCCCCGTGACATCGGGATCGGCAGGCCGGGGCTGGAGACCAGGCTGGAGGCCGTCCGGGAGGACTGGTTCGAGGACATGCGCGCCTCGCTGCCGGGCACCCGGCGGGAGACGGAGGACTGGCGGGGCCTGTTCGCGGCCGTCGGCCTGGAGCCGCTGGGCGCCCGCAGCTTCCTGCTCGACCTCCCGGCCCCGCTGGAAGGGGTGGCCCTGGACCGCGCGGTGGACGACTTCGCCCGTAAGCGCGAGGCGTTCGCCGACCGGCTCACGGCCGAGGACACCGAGACGCTCGACCGGCTGCTCGATCCGGCGGACCCGGCCGGTCTTCGCCGGCGACCCGACGTGTTCACCCTGTCCGCGCGCACCGTGCACCTCGGCCGGTCGGCGCCCCGGCCCTGAGGGCCCGGGGCTCAGGAGGGCAGGGGCTCCAGCCGCCACCACTGGCCCGGGGAGTCCGTGTCCTCCCACTGCCGGACGCCGGCACCCGCCTCGGTGGACCCGTCGGCGACCTCCAGCACGAGACCGCTGACGAAGCAGACCAGCGTCACGGTGCCCGGCGCCTCGGGATGCCGCTCGATCAGCCACTCCTGGGCACCGAAGTTGTTGGCCCTCCACTGCTGGACCTTCGCGCCGTTCTCCGTGGAGGCCCCCGTGACGTCCAGGCGTTTACCGCTGTGGGCGTTGACCAGGTGGTACAGGGGAGCGCCCTGGTGCACGGGGCCGAGGTGCCAGTGCTGGGAGGCGGCGCCGCTGTCCCCGGCCTGCTGGACGCGGGCGCCGCCGGCCGTGGCGCCGCCCTCCACCTCGAGCAGCAGCCCGCTGCCCACATTGCGCAGGCGGTACGCGCCCGCCTCGACGACGGGCCCGGTGTCCCCGCTCATGCTCTGTTCCTTCGGTCCGGCTGAACGCGGCTCAGGGCCGGGTGAGGGGTGGGTGACGCCGCGCGGGGCCCCCCCCCCGGACGCGACCGGGGCCCCCGGTCGTGCAGGTCAGCGCCCCCCGTCGAAAACGGCCCCGGCCCCCCCCAAGCCCGCGCCCTC
>NZ_JBEXWB010000596.1:0-2294 GCF_040629645.1 Streptomyces sp. NPDC005899
CCGCGGGCGGCGGGCGGTCCGCAGCCGCGTGCTCAGACCCCGGCGCGCAGTGCGTCCAGCACCCGGCGCGCCGTCGCCGCGTCCCGTGCCGCCGTGAACGGCAGGTCGTTGCCTCCGGTGATGCGGTACCGGCCGCCGGAGAGCGTGGACTCGGTGCCGCCCGCCTCGGTGACCAGGAGCAGGCCGGCCGCGTGGTCCCACGCGAACTCCCAGTTGAAGGCGACGGCGTCCTGCGCCCCGCTGGCCACGGCGAGGTACTCCAGGCCCGCCGACCCGCACGCACGGGCGTCGATCCCCTCGGTGTGCAGGCCGAGCAGGGCCCGCTTCTGCGCGTCCGAGGTGTAGTCGGGGTGGGACATCGCCACCCTGAGGGCGGCGCCGGGCGCGGGCGACCCGCTCCGCAGCGGTGTGCCGTTGAGCGTGGCGCCCCGGCCCCGCACGGCGACGGCCCACTCGCCCAGTACGGGGGCATACGTCCACGAGGCGAGGACCTCCCCGTGGTGGGCGAGGGCCACCAGGGTGCAGAATCCGGGCTCCCCGTGGACGAACTGGCGGGTGCCGTCGACCGGATCGACGATCCACACGGGCGCGTCGCCGCCGAGCGCCTCGTACACCGCCGGGTCGGCGTGCACCGCCTCCTCGCCCACGACGACCGAACCGGGGAGCAGCTCGGTCAGGGACGCGGTGAGGTGCTCCTCGGCGAGCCGGTCGGCGGCGGTGACGAGGTCGTGGGGACCGCTCTTCTCGACGATCTCGTGCGCGGCGAGCTGCTGGTAGCGCGGCAGGATCTCGTCGGCGACGGCGGCTCGCACCGCCGCCCCGACCTGGGTCAGGTGCCCTGCGTTCTCGGCAAGGAAGTCATCGATCATTCCTCCAGCTAAGCACGGTCCGCCGTCCGGCCCGCGAGGGCCTGTCGCGGCCGAGGGCGCGCCCCGGCGCACCCGGGTGTCCTGCGCCGTGTGTCCTGCGCCACCGCGGGCGTGCGCCGCTCCGCCCTATTCCCGTTTCCGGGCATTTCATGCCCGGACGAGGTGGGTGAGGTCGGCGAAAGCCGGGGAACAAGGGCCGACAGACTAGAGGAGGTTGCGATGCACGGGAGAGATCTGGAACTGGGCGAGCTCCTGGCCGCCGCGGAGTCCGCGCCGCCCGGGGAGTCCGTAGGCGTCGTCGCGCACGACCTGCGCAAGCGCTTCGGTGCGGAGCGCGTGTCGTTCCTGTTCGCCGATCTCATGGGGCAGCGGCTGCTGCGCCTGACCGCACCCGCGGAGGGGGGCAGGACGGACGAAGCCGAGCAGACCCATCTGCGGGGCAGCGTCTACGACGACGTCCTTCGCAGCCAGCGCCTGCACGTGGAAGGCGACGGGCAGGGCGGGCGGCGGGTGATCGCCCCGGTGACCAACCGCGGTGACTGCATCGGTGTGCTGGAGGTGACACTCCAGTACGCCGACGAGCGGGTGCTGGGCCAGATCGCCGACGCGGCGCACGCGCTGGCCTACATCATCGTCACCGACCGCCGCTTCACCGACCTATACCACGCGGGCCGGCGCACCACCCGGACCAGCCTGGCCGCCGAGATCCAGCACCAGTTGCTGCCGTCGGCCCCCTGCTGCGAAGCTCCCCAGTTCACCCTCGCCGCGGGGCTGGTCCCTGCCGACGACATCGGTGGCGACACCTACGACTACACGCTCGACCGGGAGACACTGCACCTGTCCATCACGGACGCGATGGGCCACGACACCGAGTCCGCCCTGCTGGCCACCTTGGTCACGGGTGCCCTGCGCGGTGCCCGCCGCACCGGGTGCGACGCGCTCCACCAGGCCCACCGCGCCCACGAGGCCCTGTTGTCCCACAGCCGCGGGCTGGTCACCGGGCAGCTGCTGTGCGTCCGCCTGGAGACGGGCACCTGCGAGCTGGTCAACGCCGGCCACCCCTGGCCGCTGCGCCTGCGGGCGGGTGCCGCCGAGGCGGAGGAGGTCGAACTCGCCGTCAACCTGCCGCTCGGTGTGGCCGCGCCCACCTCGTATCAGCTGCAGGAGATACAGCTGGAGCCCGGCGACCGTCTGGTCCTGCTCACCGACGGCATGCAGGAACGTGGCGCCGCGGCCGTCGACCTGGCCTCCATCGTGCGCGACACCCGCGACTCGCACCCCCGGGAGGCCGTCCGCGCCCTGACGACGGCGGTGCTGAGTGCCTGCCGCGGAAATCTCAAGGACGACGCCACCGTCCTCATACTGGACTGGCACGGGGCCGCCGGGCGCGACGCCCGGCGCGCGCCCGCACCGCGGTGACCCCAC
>NZ_JBEXWB010000597.1:0-2317 GCF_040629645.1 Streptomyces sp. NPDC005899
GGAGCGGCCGGGCAGCTGCTGCACCTCCTCGTGCCCTCGCGCGAGGGCGGCGGCGGGCTGCGGCCGGGCCAGGGTCCTCGACCCGGTCGCCGCGGAACTGGCGCGGTACCGGGAGGTGCGGGAGCGGTACGTGGCGGTGACGGAGTTGTCCACAACCGGCCGGTAGTCCACAGGCCCCCGCGGCGCCCCGGTTTCCGGTCCAGCATGGACCCATCGGAACGGGCCGGGAGCGCCCCTGCCGCAGGACGGGCACGGGGCGCGCCGGACCGCAGGACGGACACGGGGGACGGTCGATGAACGAGACTTGGGTCACGCTGGTGGGCAATGCCGCTACCCCGGTGGATTTCCGGGAGACGGCGACGGGCCCTGCGGCACGGTTCCGCATGGCGGTGACGCCCCGGCGATGGGACCGCGAGAAGCAGTTGTGGGCGGACGGCCGCACGAGTTTCTACACGGTGTGGGCCTGGCGGACCCTGGCGGCGAATCTCGCGGCGTCGGTCTCCGTGGGAGAACCCCTGGTCGTGCACGGCCGCCTGAAGGTGCGCGAGGAGGAACGGGACGGCGCCCGGAAGACCTTCGTGGACGTCGAGGCCACCGCGGTGGGCCACGACCTGACCAGGGGAACGGCCGCGTTCAGGCGGGTGCTCAAGGGGGAGCCGGCACTGACCGACCCGGCACATCGTCAGAAACAGGCCAAAGAGATGGCGTCGGTGACCTGATCAAGGGGGGCGCGCCGAAGTCGGCTATAACGATTGCGAGTCGGAATGGTTATCTGACGACATGACGGGGGACTCTCCTCGGCTCGCTCCATACGATTCCCCCGTACTCATGCGGCACTTGAGTTTGCTGGCGAGGCACCTCCCACACGCACACCACGCGTGAAGGCCTCGCCCGGAGGGGAATTCTGTGTTTTCAGCGTCTTCAGCATCCGCCTCGTCGTCCACCGCGACGACGGCGCATCCCACACGGAGCCGGAGCGGAGGTCACCGCCACGGCTTCGCCCGCGCGGCAGCCGCCGTCATGGCCTCCGGCCTCCTCGCGGCCGGCACCCTCGTCGGTGCGACGACGGCGTCGGCGGAGGAGCCCGGCCAGCACCAGGGCGGCGCGACCGCCGTACTGGGCGGGCTGAAGAAGGACGCCTACGACTACGCGCTCCTCGACACCGGCAAGGGTGACAAGCCCGAGAAGCTCCCCGCCGGCCTGTTCGAGATGCAGGTCGACGGCGGCGGCACGATCAAGACGTACTGCATCGACTTCCACACCCCGACCAAGGACAGCGCCAAGTACCAGGAGACCCCCTGGGACCAGTCCTCGCTCGGCAAGAACGAGAACGCGGGCAAGATCCGCTGGATCCTGCAGCACTCCTACCCCCAGGTCAACGACTTCGCGGCGCTCGCCCGGGAGGCCGGCACCGGCCCCCTCACCGAGAAGACCGCCGCCGCGGGTACCCAGGTCGCCATCTGGCGCTACTCGGACAACGCCGACGTCACGGCCCAGGACGAGAACGCCGAGAAGCTCGCCGACTGGCTCGAGGAGAAGGCCGAGAACGTCGCGGAGCCCAAGGCGTCGGTCGCCCTGGAGCCCACCGCCGTCTCCGGCAAGGCCGGTGAGCGGCTCGGTCCGATCACCGTCCGCACGGACGCCGAGCAGGTCTCCGTCGCGCCGCCCGTCGACGCCGTCGCCAGCGGCATCAAGGTCACCGACAAGGACGGCAAGCCCGTCACCGAGGCGACCGACGGCGCCGCCCTCTACTTCGACGTCCCCGCGGGCACCGCGGACGGCAACGCCTCGCTGAGCGTGCAGGCGACGACCTCGGTCCCCGTGGGCCGGGTCTTCACCGGACTGATCAAGAGCCAGACGATGATCCTGGCCGGCTCCAGCCAGTCCGCGGTCACCGCCTCGGCCACCGCCACCTGGGCCAAGACGGGCCCCGTCCCCGCCGTCACCGCGGAGAAGAACTGCGCCAAGGGCGGCGTGGACATCACCGCGAGCAACAAGGGCGACGAGCCGTTCACCTTCGAGCTGGCCGGCAAGAAGAACACCGTCGAGGCCGGTGAGACCCGCACGGTGACCGTCCCGGTCGCCGAGGACCAGGCCTACGACTTCACCATCACCGGCCCCGGCGGCTTCGAGAAGAACTTCAAGGGCGTCCTCGACTGCAAGACCGCGGGCACCCCCGCGCCGGGTGACGACACCGAGACGCAGACCGGCTCCGAGCCCACCCCGGTCCCGTCCGGTGCCGGCACCGCCACCACCGGTGGTGGCGAGGGCGACCTCGCCGCGACGGGCGGCTCCAGCGCCACCCCCGTGATCGCCG
>NZ_JBEXWB010000598.1:0-2297 GCF_040629645.1 Streptomyces sp. NPDC005899
GGGCGGGTCCACCGGCCGGCCGTGCGGGGCCGCACCCTTCGGGTGGCCCGGGAAGACCCCCGGGGCCCCGGCCCGGGTCAGCCCGCCGCGCCGTGCCGGACCGCCCAGAGCGCGGCCTGGGTCCTGTCGGAGAGATCCAGCTTCATGAGGATGTTCGACACGTGCGTCTTGACCGTCTTCTCCGACAGCACCAGGGCGCGGGCGATCTCCCGGTTCGAGCGTCCGTCGGCGATCAGCCCGAGCACCTCGCGCTCCCTCTCCGTCAGGGTGCTCCCCCGGCCCGTCCCGGTCCCGGCCTCCTGGGCGAGGAGTGCTCCCGCCACCTCCGGCTGGAGCAGGACGTGCCCGGCGTGGACCGACCGGATGGCACCGGCCAGGGCGTCCGGGTCGATGTCCTTGTACACGTATCCCGAGGCGCCCGCCCGCAGCGCGGGGACGACCGTGCGCTGCTCGGTGAAGCTCGTGACGATCAGCACCTTGGCGGGGTTCTCCAGCGCCCTGAGCCTGCGCAGGGCCTCGATGCCGTCGGTGCCCGGCATCTTGATGTCCATCAGGACGACGTCGGGCCGCAGCTCCTCGGCCCGCGCGACACCCTCGGCCCCGTCCGACGCCTCCCCGACGACCTCTATGTCGTCCTGGATCTCCAGGAAGGTGCGCAGCCCCCGCCGGACCACCTGGTGGTCGTCGACCAGCAGCACCCTGATGATCTTGTCAGTCACGGGATCTCCATCCGGATCGTGGTGCCCTCGCCGGGTTCCGAGGTGACGGTGAGCCGGCCGCCGACGCTGTTCGCCCGGTGCCGCATCGAGACGAGACCCAGGTGGCGGCCCGCGCGCCGGACGGCCTGGACGTCGAAGCCGCGGCCGTCGTCGGTGATCCGCAGCACCGTCGCCGAGGCCTCCCGGCCGAGTGTGACGGAGACCCGCTCGGCACCGGAGTGGCGCAGGGCGTTGTGGAGGGCCTCCTGGGTCACGCGCAGCAGAGCCTCCTCCTGGGCGGAGGGCAGGGCGCGTATGCCGCCGCTCCGGAAGGTGACCCGCGCGCTGTGGGCGCGGTCCATGACCTGCACCTGGGTGCGGAGCGTGGCGACGAGGCCGTCCTCGTCCAGGGCGGCCGGGCGCAGCTCGACCACGGCGGCGCGCAGCTCGTCCACGGCCTCGGCGGCCAGGACCGCCACCTGCTGGAGCTCGCCCTTGGCGCGGGCGGGGTCGCGGTCCACGAGGGCGGCGGCGGCCTGGGCGGTCAGCCGGAGCGAGAACAGCTTCTGGCTGACGGCGTCGTGCAGCTCGTGGGCGAGCCGGGAGCGCTCCTCGGCGATCGTGAGCTCGCGGCTGCGCTCGTACAGCCGGGCGTTGGTGAGGGCGATCGCCGCGTGCTGGGCGAGGATGCCCAGGAGTTCCTCGTCCTCCTGCGTGAACCCGCATCCGCCCTGGGGCCGGGCCCGGCGTTTGTTGGCGAGGAAGAGTGCGCCGATGGTCTCGTCGCCGTCCTGGACGGGCAGGCCGAGGAAGTCGGACATGTCGGGGTGGGCGTCGGGCCAGCCGCCGAAGCGCGGGTCCTTCCGGACGTCGGCGAGCCGCTCGGGCTTCGCCTCGTGGAGCATCGCGGCGAGGATGCCGTGCTGCCGGGGCAGCGGGCCGATGGCCTTCCACTCCTCGTCGCTCACCCCGTCGACGACGAACTGGGAGAAGCCCCCGTGGTCGTCGGGCACGCCCAGGGCCGCGTACTCGGCGTCCAGGAGTTCCCGGGCGGAGGCGACGATCGTCTTGAGGACGTCCCGGACCTCCAGGTGCCGGCTCATCGCGAGCAGCGCGGCGCTGACCGCGGCGAGGGCCGACGGTGGGCGATGGCTCATGCCCCTCACCGTACCGGCGGCGGCCGGGGCACCGTATCCGCCTGTGGACGGCCACGGGGAGGGGCCGCGGACCTACGCCCTCGGTCCGGATCGGGCCGGGCCGGGTACACCGTGCGCGGGCACCGCACCTCGCGACGCGGCCGCAGCCGGCGGCCGTCACCGCACGCCCCTGCCTCTCAGCACCCGACCCGGCTCACCGACCCGGCCGCCCCGGGACGCACGGTTCCGCGCCCGGCACGGGCCGGGAGATCCAAGGCCGTCCCCCTGTCCTCCTGCCCCCTGTCCTCCTGTCCTCCTGTCCTCCTGTCCTCCTGTCCTCCTGTCCTCCTGTCGTCCTGTCCTCCTGCGTCCGGCGCGGCCGCGGGGGCGGAGACCCTGACCGCCCCGCCTCCGGCGGCCGGGCCGCGCCGAGGCCGCCCCGAAGCCCGGCGCGGCCGGCCTC
>NZ_JBEXWB010000599.1:0-2282 GCF_040629645.1 Streptomyces sp. NPDC005899
GCCGCCGGCGTCCGGGGCGGCGCCCCGCTCACGGGCAGGGGCGGGCCCGGGAGCGGCCCCGGCCGCGGGCTCCGCGGACCCCGGGCCACCCGCCCCCACGTCGGGCCCGGGCGCGCCCGGTGCCCCCGGCGCCAGGAAGGGCAGCCCCTGCGGCGCGCCCCGCTCGATCAGCCGCCACAGCGCGTCGGTGTCCGCGAACTCCTCGACGAGATCCCCCAGCCGGTCCAGCTGCTCCTCCCGCAACGCCCCGAAGCTCGTGTCCGGGGCGGCCGTGAACCGCCGCCCGGAAGCCCGGGCCACCTCCGCCAGGAACGCCCGCCGGAAGGCGTCGCTCTCCAGCGAGCCGTGCCAGTGCGTCCCCCACACCGCGCCCACCCGGCACCCGTCCAGGAACGGCTCACCGCCGCGCACGTCGGCGACGCCGTGATGGATCTCGTACCCCTCGACCGGCTCGCCGAGGGCCGAACCGGCCGGCCGGGCCAGCACCTTGTCCACACCGAACCGGACCCGCACCGGCAGCAGCCCGAGCCCCTCGACGAGCCCCGCCCGGGACTCCACGTCGTCCTCGATCCACTCGCCCAGCACCTGGAAGCCGCCGCAGACGCCCAGCACGGGACGGCCCTCGGCCGCCCGCTGCCGCAGCGCCCGGGCCAGCCCCCGCTCGCGCAGCCACGCCAGGGCCTTCACCGTGCCACGGGTCCCGGGCACGATCACCAGGTCGGCGTCGGTGAGTTCCTCCGCCCGGTCCACGAAGCGCACCACCACGCCCGGCTCCGCCGCCAGCGCGTCCACGTCGGTGAAGTTGGACATCAGCGGCACGGCGCACACCGCGACCCGCAGCACGTCCTGGCCGTGCGGCGGGGCGACGACCGACTCCCGCACGGTGCCGCGCATCGACACGCGCAGCCCGTCCTCCTCGTCGATGCCCAGCCCGTGCGCGTACGGCAGCACCCCGTACGTGCGGCGTCCCGTGAGCCCGTACAGCATGTCCAGGCCCGGTTCCAGCAGCGAGACGTCGCCCCGGAACTTGTTCACCAGATAGCCGGCGACCAGCGACTGGTCCTCGGCGCTCAGCAGGGCCGTCGTGCCGAAGAACGACGCGAAGACACCCCCGCGGTCGATGTCACCGACGACGAGCACGGGGAAGCGGGCGGCCCGCGCGATGCCCATGTTCACGATGTCCGTGCGCCGCAGGTTGATCTCCGCCGGGCTGCCCGCCCCCTCGCAGATCACCGCGTCGTAGGTGCTCCGCAGCTGCTCCAGACAGTCCACGACCGTCCCGAACAGCGCTTCCTGGCGCCCCCCGTGGTAGCCGCGCGCACTCATCTCGCCGACCGGCTTCCCCATCAGGACCACCTGACTCGACCGGTCGCCGCCCGGCTTGAGCAGCACGGGGTTCATCAGCGCGGTCGGCTCCACGCGGGCGGCCTGCGCCTGCATCGCCTGGGCCCGTCCGATCTCCGCGCCCTCGCGGGTGACGAAGGAGTTCAGCGACATGTTCTGCGCCTTGAACGGCGCGACCTTCACCCCCCGGCGCGCCAGCCACCGGCAGATGCCGGCCGTGACGACGCTCTTGCCCGCGTCCGAAGTGGTCCCCGCGACCAGCAGCCCGCCGCTCATGCCCGACGCCTCCGTCCTCGGGCCAGCCGCACGGCGACGCACACGCCGAGGGCCAGCACACTCACCCGGCGCGACAGCCGCACCGCGCGTTCGATGTCCGCGACCCGCACGTCGCGGCCGTCGTCCCCGTTGAGCACGGGCCGGTGCTCGACCCGCCCCCCGTACGCGAGGGTCCCACCGAGCCGTACACCCAGCGCACCCGCGAACGCGGCCTCCACCGGGCCCGCGTTGGGGCTCGGATGCCGCCCCGCGTCGGCCCGCCAGGCGTGCAGGGCCTCGCGGGGCCGCCCACCCGCCGCCACGGCGAGCAGGGCGGTGAGCCGGGCACCCGGCCAGCCGGCCAGGTCGTCCAGCCGGGCCGAGGCCCAGCCGTAGCGCCGGTGGCGCGGCGACCGGTGGCCGACCATGGCGTCGAGTGTGTTGACGGCCCGGAACCCGACGAGCCCGGGCACACCGCCCAGGGCGCCCCACACCAGCGCGCCCACCACGGCGTCGGAGGTGTTCTCGGCGACGGACTCGACCACGGCGCGGGCGATCTGCTGCCCGTCGAGGGACTGCGGGTCGCGGCCGCACAGGTGGGGCAGCCGCTCGCGGGCCACCTCGACGTCCCCGGCGGCGAGGGCGCCCCCGACGGCCCGGGCCTCGCGGCCCAGCGACGTGCC
>NZ_JBEXWB010000600.1:0-2242 GCF_040629645.1 Streptomyces sp. NPDC005899
CGTGCCCCTGTCCGGTCCCGGCCGCACGCGGTCCGGCGCGGACCGGGCCGTTCCCGCCGACTGAACCCCGCTCCGGACCGGCTCCGACCCGGCCCCGCGACCCGCACCCTCCCGCACCCCTCCCGCGAGCGTCCGCGCTCGCGGCGGGCTCCGAGAAGAGAGAGCCGACCGTGCCAGGCATCCAGGAAACCCAGCTGTACTGCCTCGCCGACCGTACGTACTTCGACACCCCGGCCCGGCTGCCCGACGAGGAGTCCCGCTACCGGCTCGCCACCGACCCGCCACCGGCGGGCTGGCGCCGCGAGGCCGTGGGCCTGTGGACGTCCCTGATCCCCGAGGACGCCGAGCCCGCCGAGCAGGGCTGGAAGATCCACGTGTCCGCCGTCCCCGGCGAGGCCGAGGCCACCCTCCGCGACACCGCCCGCGTCTGCCTGGCCCACGGGGTGCCGTTCAAGTTCCTGCGCAGCGCACAGGCGCTGTCGCTGATGACCGGCAAGCACGTGAACCGCAGCGGGGCCGGCAAGTTCGTCGCGGTCTACCCGCCCGACGAAGCCACGTCCCTGGCACTGGCCGAGGAGCTGTCCCAGGCGCTCGCGGGGCGCAGCGGCCCCTACATCCTCAGCGACCTGCGGATCGGCGACGCCCCGGTGTACACGCGCTACGGCGCCTACCTCCCCCGCTGGTGCCACGACGCCGCCGGCCGCCGGGTCCTGGCCCTGCGGGACCCCGACGGGAAGCTGGTGCCGGACGAACGCGGTGTGGTCTTCCGGACGCCCGCGTGGGTCGACGTCCCCGCGGCCCTGCGACCGCACCTCGCCGCGCGCGCCGCCGCCCGCGACGACGCATTCCCCTACACCGTCACCGAGGCCCTCCAGTTCTCCAACGCCGGCGGGATCTACCTGGCCGAGGACCGGGGGACGGGCCGGCGCCTGGTGCTGCGCGAGGCGCGTCCGCACTGCGGCCTCGACGGCGCGGGCGACGACGCCGTCACCCGCCTGCACCGCGAGCACCGGGCACTGACGGCACTGGCCGGACTGGACTGCGTCCCCGAGGTGTACGGGGTACGGACCGTGTGGGAGCACCACTTCCTCATCGAGGAGCACATCGAGGGCAACACCCTGCTGGAGGAGATCACCGCCCGCTTCGCCCTCGTACGCGGGGCGGAGACCGCAAAGGACCTGGCCCCGTACGTCGCCTGGACCGACGCGACGGTGGGCGAGCTCTCCCGGGCCCTGGAGTCGATCCACGCGCGCGGCCTGCGCTTCGGCGACCTGCACCCCTCCAACGTCATCGTCCGGCCCGACGGGCGCGTCGCACTCGTCGACTTCGAGTACGCCACCGCGCTCGACGACGCGTCGACCCCGCTGGCCGGCGCCCCGGGCCTCCAGGCGCCCCCCGGCACCCCCGGGGCGGAGGCCGACGCGTACGCGCTGTGGGCGACCTGGCTCACCATGCTGATGCCCGTCATGGAAATGGCCGGACTGGAGCGGGCGAAGGCCCTCACCATCGAACGCTGGGCCCGCCGCCGCTACGGGCTTCCGGCCGACGCCGGCCCGCCCCGGCCCCGGCTGCTGAGCGGTTCGGACGCCTCACGGCGGCGCGAGGCGGAGGTGGCCGCCCTGTTCGACGGGCCGGAGGTGGACTGGGCGGGGATCCGCGCCCGCCTGGTGGCCGGCATCCACGCCGGGGCCACACCCGAGCGGACCGACCGCCTCTTCCCGGGCGGCCCGGACCTCTTCTCCACCGGCGGGACGGATCTCGCGCACGGCGCGGCCGGTGTCCTGTACGCCCTGCACCGGGCGGGCGCGCCCGTCCCCGAGGAGTGGACCGACTGGCTCGCGGCGGCGGCGCTCCGCCGGGACCCCGCCGGGGCGGGCGGGCTCTTCGAGGGACTGCACGGCACCGCCCTGGTCCTCTCGCTCCTCGGACGCCGGGAGCAGGGGCGGGAGTTGTGGGAGCGCGCGGTGTCCGGTGCGTCTCCTACGGCTTCGGCGGACCTGTTCACCGGGCGCGCGGGCATCGCGCTCGCCGCGCTGCGGATGGCCCGCCCGGACGGTGCCGCCTCCGGCGCGCCCCTGGTCGAATCGGCCCTGCGCACCGCCCGGGACCTGGACCGGCTCGTGCGGGGAGAAGCCGTGGACGGCCTGAGCCTCCCGGCGTCGGCGGGCCTGCTGCGCGGATCGGCCGGCGCCGCCCTGCTCCACCTCGAACTGCACGCGCTGACCGGCGAGGCGTGGCTGCG
>NZ_JBEXWB010000601.1:0-2241 GCF_040629645.1 Streptomyces sp. NPDC005899
CCGTCCGGGGCAGTTGCTCCCCCACCCGCCCCCCGCGAGCCCCCGGGGCGTGATTTCCCCTTCCTGCGGGGCGCCGCGGGCGGGGCCCGCCCCCGCGCCGAGGCCCGGCGGGGACCACACGACGCCGTTCCAGTCGTCGGCGCCGCCCACCTGGCGCACGACGGGGCCGGCCCGCTCCACCCGCACCCCCGGGCCGTCGGGACGGGCGTGTTCCCGCATCTCGCGGTCGAACAGGGCGAGCAGTCCGGCTGGATCCATGGGCACACCCGAGCACGCGGCCGCCCACCGGACAAACGGGTTTCGCCGTCACCTGCGTCAGGACCGGTACCCGGGGCAGACGGAAGGTGATCTTGAACTGATCATGGGCGGGTGCGCACCGGGGCGCACCCGACAGCGAAGGCAAACAGGGGGCCACCCATGGCGATACCGGTCCGCAGAAGCGTCCGCGGGGCCGACAGGCCCGCGTTCAGCCTGCGCCGCACGGCGCTCGGCTTCGTCCTCGCCGCCGTGCTGCTCTGCGTCACGGGACTCGCCCTGCGGGCGGCCTGGCAGAGCGCCCTGCGGCACCCCGGCGTGGCCGTGGCGGCGCTCGCGGCCCTGGCCGCGGTGGCGGCGGCCTTCCTGCGCCGCCGTCACAACCGGCGGGTGGCGGCCGGGGCGGCCGCGGCCGTCGTCGAAGCGGCGTACGAGATGGTGGACACCGGGCTCGCCGAGGCGGAGGCCACGCTCCGCGAGCCGGATCCGTGGCCGCGCACCGAGCCGGCCCGCCTCCCCGAGACGGAGGCGCCCGCCCCCGAAGCGCCGGTCGACTACCTGGACATGGACCCGTACGCCTTCGAGGAGGCGGTCGCCGCCCTCTGCCGGCGGGACGGCTGTACGGAGGTCGAGGTCGTCGGCGGCGCCGGTGACCTCGGGGCCGACGTCGTCGCCCTCACCCCGGACGGCCGCCGCCTCGTGATCCAGTGCAAGCAGTACTGCCCCGACAACAAGGTGGGCTCCCAGGACCTCCAGCGCTTCGGCGGCACGTGCTACGCCGTCCACCGGGCCGAGGTCGCCGTCGTGGTCACGACGAGCACGTTCACCGAACCCGCCGTGGAGTACGCCGCGCAGTGCGGCATCCTCTGCGTCGACCTGCCGTCCCTGTCGGCCTGGAGCGACGAGGGGGCGCCCCTGCCCTGGCACGTGCCGGTGGACGCCTGACCCGGCGGCCGGGCGGCGCTCAGCGGTCCTTCAGCGCCTGCTGGATCGTGCGCATCACCTCGTCGAGCGGCGCGTCCGTGCGCGCCACCGCGACCAGCACCTCGCCCTGGGCCGCCACCGTGGCCGCGGGGGTCTTCGCGGGCTCGCCGCCCGCCGACCGCCCGGCCCCGATGCCCGACCCGAAGGTGTCCCGCACGATCGCGAAGGCGTGGTCCAGCTGTGCCTCCACGTCACCCTGGCCGTCCGCCCGGAGCCACCGCCGCAGCACGTGGTTGTGCGCGGTGACGACGGCGGAGGCCGCCACCTCGGCCAGCAGCGGGTCGTCGTTGCCGACGTGGTGGTCCCGCTCGTCGAAGTGGCCCAGCAGGTAGCGGGTGAAAAGCCGCTCGTAGCGGGCCACCGAGGCGATCTCCGCCTGCCGCAGCGTGGGCACCTCACGCGTCAGCTTGTAACGGGCCACCGAGACGGCGGGCTTCGCCGCGTACATCTTCATGACTTCCTTGATGCCGCGGCACACGGTGTCGAGCGGGTGCTCGTGCGCGGGGGCCGCGTTGAGGACGGCCTCGGCCCTGACGAGGGTGTCGTCGTGGTCCGGGAAGATCGCCTCCTCCTTGGAGCGGAAGTGGCGGAAGAACGTGCGGCGCGCCACTCCGGCGGCACCCGCGATCTCGTCGACCGTCGTCGCCTCGTACCCCTTCGTGGCGAAGAGCTCCATCGCCGCCGCGGCGAGTTCACGGCGCATCTTGAGCCGCTGGGCGGCGGCGCGGGTGCCCGCGGCGCTTTCCGGGGCGTCGGGCGCGGCGGAGGAACGGGCGGACCTGGCGGGTTGGGACATGGTGTGAACGTAACCCATCCGTGCGGGGGACCGCGCCTGCGGGGGCGGTCCGCCCGAGGGCCCCAGGAGCCCGCCCCAGGCGTCCGCGGCGCCGGCGGGCCCGGGGGGGGGGGGGGGGGGGGCGCCCCCCCCCCGCCCCGCCCCCGCGGGGCGATTGGGGGGCTGCCCCCCCCCGCGGTGGGGCGGCGGCGGCCCCGGGCCCCCCC
>NZ_JBEXWB010000602.1:0-2234 GCF_040629645.1 Streptomyces sp. NPDC005899
CGACCAGCAGCGGGGGGGCGTGCTCGCCCTTCACCGTCGTCAGGGACAGGACCGCGTGCCCGGCCGGGAGCTCGTAGGCGAGGGCGGAGGCGGACCAGCGCTCGCGTTCGACCCGCCTCACCGTGACGGCCTCGGTGGTCACGGCCTTGCCGGTGGCCATCCTCCGCAGGGCGTGCAGGGCGCGGGTCAGCGGCTGGTCGGCGTAGACGGTGTGCTGCGCCACCTCCCGGACGTCGACCCACTCCTTGCCCCAGGCCTCGGCGAACCGCCGGCCGTCCCAGGTGGTGATGCCGGAGAAGATCATGCCGCAGCCCACGGCGCCGAGCAGGGCGGAGTGCAGTTCCTCGGGCACGTCGTCGACGGTGCGCAGCACCAGTACGGCGCCCGCGTTCACGGACCTCAGGTGCCGCAGTCCCCGGACCGTCTGCGCGGTCAGGGTGCCCGTGGCGTCGTCCAGCACGAGGCCGGCGAACAGGGAGCGGTCGGCACGCGCCGCGGCCATCGCGTTGAACTGCGCGAGGACGAGCCTGGCCAGCACGCGGGACGCCCCGGCGTGGGCGCGTTCGGGCAGGTCGACGCGGACCCTGAGCGGATGCTGTTCGAGGGAGCGGAGGGAGAAGGGGCGGGCCTGCTCCCCGGTGGCGAAGAAGCCGGCGAACGCGGGCCGGTCGAGCAGGGCGACCCGGTCGGCGAGCACGGCGGCGGCGTCGCCAGGGGTCCCCGCCTGGCGGACCCGCGCCTCCAGCTCGCGCAGCATGGAGTCGTGGCCGCCCGCCCGCACCGCCTCGCGCAGCGCGGAGAGGGCCTGCTCGCTCCCCGCGAGGAGCTCGCGCAGTTCGGGAACGGCCGGGAAGTGCCCGTGGACGGCGCGGTACGGGCCGAGCACCTGGCCGAGGGCCAGCGCCGCACGGCGGCTGTCGAGGCCGGGCACGTCTCCGGCGAGCCCCTCCGCGAGCGTGGCCGCCGCCTCGTCGGGGTCGAGCGTGCCGCCGTACAGGTCGAAGTCGTACACCGAGGACGCGTCGCCGAGCTTCACGACGACGTCGTAGGCGTCGTCGGGGCCGAGCGGGGTTCCCGCCGCGCAGACGGCGAGCACGGCGGATCGTCCCGCGAGGGCCTGGAGCGCCAGCGTCTCGACGACCGGGCGTACTAGCCGGGTCGTCTTGCCCGCCCCCGAGGGCCCGACCGCGAGGAGGGAGGTGCCGAGCACGGCCGGGTCGAGGGCGGCGCCGGAGCCCCGCCGGGCGTACGGGTTGCGCTCGTCGTCCACGCAGCGCCCGAGGCGGACCTGACCGGCCAGCAGGTCGTGGCGGGCGGCGCGCAGGGGGATGTCCCGGTGGCCCGAGGGGTGGAGGAAGGCGTCCGGGCCCTGGCGCAGCACCGCCGCCTCGAAGGCCTGTGACCGGTCCGGAGCGGTGCGGGCGCGGGTCCAGGCGTGGTCGACGCGTACGCAGTCGACGTCGTTCATGCGCGCGGCGCGCACCGCCGCGCCGAGGACGTCGGCCGCCTCCGTGAGGCCCGCGGCGCGCAGCTCGGGCCAGGTCGCGCGGCCGGTGCCGGCCTGGGCGGGGGCGGGGGCGGGGGCGGGGCAGCCGGGCGGGTCCGCGGGCACGCGCGTCCGGGCTTCCCGGGCCTCGGCGCGCCACCGGCCGGCCCGTGCGAAGGGCCAGAGCGTCCCGGCCAGGATCACGGCGTAGGCCCCGTAGGCGACCAGGGCCGCGAGGTACTTGTTGCCGCCCCCCTGCAGCCAGTCGCTCACGAGGTACATGACGGCGTCGACGACCGGGACGCGGCCGCTCCAGACGGCCCAGAGCGCGAGGGCGGCACCGGAGGCGGACAGGACCAGCCGTACCCGCCGCAGGTGCGGCCCGGCGTGGTGGCGGACGACTCCGGCCCAGTTGCCCAGCCTGGCGGCCCACAGCCCCGCCAGCAGGACCAGCGCCTGCAGGTAGAGCAACTGGAGGGAGTTGGCGGCGGGCGGGACGTAGTCGGCGCGCAGCCGGTCGAACGCCCACCAGTCGCCCGGGGTGAAGACCATGAACGGCACGTTCACGTAGGGGATCCGGAAGTCCATGAGCAGGCCCCAGAAGACCAGCCACAGCACCAGGGTGGCCAGGGGGCCCAGCAGGGAGGGGTTCGGCGGCTTGGGGGCCGGCCGCGGCACGTACGCGTACCGCCAGACGCCCGGGTCGGCGGCGGGGCGGCGGGTGTCCAGCCACTCCTCGGTCGACGGG
>NZ_JBEXWB010000603.1:0-2230 GCF_040629645.1 Streptomyces sp. NPDC005899
TAGAGCAGCTGACTCTTAATCAGCGGGTCCGGGGTTCGAGTCCCTGACGGCGCACCGACACCACAGCGGGCGGTCTCCCTCCGGGGAGACCGCCCGCTGTGCGTCGTGCGGCGACGGATCAGAACTTCACGTCGGAGCACGCGTAGAACGCGTTGCCGGTGTCGGCGACGTTCCAGACGGCAAGGATGACGTGCTTGCCGGTCTTCTGGGTGGGCATGGAGCCCTGGTGCGTGAGTGTCGACGGGGGCTGCTGGTTCCCGTACGGCACGGTCATGAACGGCTGCGATTCCAGCGCGGCCCTGGTGAGCGGCTTGGTCGAGTCCCATCCGTTCTTGGTGATGTAGTAGCGGAAGTCCGACGTGGCGTGGCGCGCCGTGAACTGCCAGCGGAAGCTGTAACCCTGCCCGCTGGTGACGTTGGTGGCGGGCCAGTTGCCGCCGCGCGGGTCGTCGAGCGCCGCGAAGGAGCTGTTGCCGCCCGAACAGAGCTTGCCGTCCGCCGGTCCTGCCGCCGGGAAGCCCTTGGGGCCCTCGACGCTCTGCGGCTCCCACTGGATGTTGCCGCAGCCGGTGACCGTGCCGTTGGCGCAGAGCTTCTGCCGGCTGATGGGGGAATCCGTGTAGCCGTGGCTACTGGCACTGCCGGTCGCGAACATGGAGGCGCCCGCTATGGCGAGGCCGAGTACGGCCGCGCTTGCCCTTTTCCGCATGGTGTGTCGCTCCTCGAACGTGGGGGATGTTCCGGGAACTGCTGTGCGCGTAGATCGTCTTGCGGTCTAGACCAACTCCAGATTATGGACGGAGCATGAACATGTCCAGACCAATGTGGCCCTCGTTTTCCGCGCACGCCCCCGGGCCGCCGACCGGGGTCAGGCGCCGTCGCCGCCGGCGCGGCCGGTGTAGAACGCCACCGTCAGATCCCTGACCAGCGCCTTGTGTTCGTAGTCGTCGAGCTCGACGATGCCCCGCGAGGTCAGCCTGCCGACGGTGTCCTCCACCGCGTCGACCACGGATGTCAGGACGCCGTCCCGGTGCCTGGCGTCGAGGGCGGCCACCCGGCGGCGCCGCATCGCCGCCGCGACCTCGGGGGCGTACTCGATCCCGGTCGGCTGCGCCGAGTAGACCTCGACGCCGACGGGCGAACACTCCGCCTGGAGCGTCCGGGTGAGCGCGTCGCCCACGGCCTCGGCGTCACGCAGGGTGCGGACGTCCTCGTCGAAGGCATCGACCGGGAGCTGTGACAGCACCCGGGCGACGGCCGCCTCCACCTGGTCCCGCAGGTACTGCTCGTGGTCCGCGACGCCGAGCGTGGCCCGCGCGGTGTCCTTCACCCGCCACACGACGAGGACGACGGCACGCAAGGCGGTGCCGCCGGCGTCCACCACGGGCAGCGGCTCACTGCGCCAGTGCCGCAGCCGTACGTCGACGCGGCGGCGCAGCAGGAGCGGCGAGGCCCAGATCAGGCCGGTCCGGCGGACACTGCCCCGGTAGTCCCCGAAGAGCGTCAGCACCGAGGCGTATCCGGCCCGGCCGCGTCCCAGCCCGCCGAGCGCGAGCACCACCACCGTCATGAGCAGCGCCAGCAGGCCCCACGCACCGAAGCCGATCCCGCCGTACGGGCGTACGCCCATGCCGAGCCGGTCCGTCACGGCGTCGGGCAGGACGCCGTGCCAAGCCAGTACGCCGATCTGGGCGGCTACCCCGACCGTCCCGGCCAGCAGGGCAGCCCAGCCGGGAAGCACGGGCCCGGGCCGCTCGTTGAGCCGGGGGTCCGGGAGCGGGGCCGGCCGGTGGGCCTGCCGTACCAGCGGTGAGCGCGGCATGGGCGGTCGCCGGACGCCCGGCCCGGGCGCTCCGCCGGTGGGGGGCGGGGGACCCGCCACGCCGACCGGACGCGGTGCGGTCCCGTCGCCGGGCGCGGGATCGTCGCGGTGGAGAAGGCGTACGGGAGTGGGCGCGAGGCCCGCACCGGCGGACCGGGGGCGCCGGACCCCGGGCCCGGACCACGGGAGCCCGTCACCCGGCCTGACGGCGGCTGCGCCCCTCGTGCGTTCGGCACCGTCCGCCTGCCCGGGGGGCGCGGTGTCCCGCGCCGCGTCCGGGACTTCCGCCTCCTCCCCACGTGCCACTGCCTCCGAGCCGGCCCCGTGACCACCCTGGGCGGGCACCGCGTCCCTGGCCCGGGCCGGGGTGTCGGCGGTGGCGTGGCCCGGGCCGGGCGCTGCGGCCGG
>NZ_JBEXWB010000604.1:0-2223 GCF_040629645.1 Streptomyces sp. NPDC005899
CCCCGGCCCGGGGGGGGGGCCCCCGGGCCACCCGGCACCGGGGCCGGTCCGTTCGCCGGGGTCCGGCGTGGCCGCACCCCGGGGATCGGGGGACGGCGACGGGGCCACGGGAGCGGGAGGCGCGGGCCAGGGGGCGGCAGCGTCCTCCGGAGCAGGGGGTGGCGGAGGGGATACGGGAGCGGGGTGCACGGGGTCGGCGGGTGCGGCCGGATCGGGGGTCGGGAGGGGGCCGGGCAGCGGCGGGAAGTCCGCCATCAGGCCTCCGGAGCGCCTCTTCAGCGACGCCCACCTCGCCGTCCGCGCGCCCTCCTCGTGCCAGGGGTCGGCCGACAGGAACTCGTACGGTGCCGCGTCCCCGTCCTGGTCCCCCGCGTGCCTGCCCGCCTTGCCCGCGCGCTCGGCGTCCGCTCGCCGCGGCCACCACGTCGCCGCCCGCGGCCCTGGTTCCTCCTCCCGATCCGTCCCCTTCACAGCCTCGGCCTCCGCACCCGCCTCCGTGCCGGGCTCTTCCCGGGCCGTGGCCGGTCGTGCGTTGCGCGGGCTCTCCCGCGTGAGCGGCGTTTGCTCCCCCGCGGCGGCCCGCAGGGTGTCGCGTCGCCACTGCCACCCGTGAGCCCGCAGCCGCCAGGCCCTGAGCAGCAGAGCCGCGGGCACCCCGATCACCGCCGTCCAGGCCAGTGCCGCCGGGCCCACGTGCCACCACACCGGTCCGAACTCCGCCAGCGCCCCGGTGCCCAGCGGGCCGCCCGACGCCGCCGCCAGCACCGCCGCGGCCGCCCCGCACCCGACGGCGGAGAGCGTCGCCACCACGGCGGTCCCGCCCGGTTCCCAAGCCTCCTCGCGCACCCCGGTCACGGGCACCGCCGCCCGGGCCGTGACCCGGGCGGCGATCAGACCGGCCACGACGGGACACGCCACCGCCGCCCAGTTCAGCGCCGTACCCGGGCCTGGGGAGGGAACCGCCGCGAGCAGGGGGAACTCCGGGAGCGCGGGGTGCCCGGTGACGGCCAGCGGCATCGCGGTGGAAGCGGTACCGAGGTCGAAACCGGGGCCGAGGCCGTAGGCGGCGCCCCACATCGCGGCGTTCGGCAGGAGGGCCAGCGCGAGCAGGAGGACGGCGACCCGGCCGGCCCAGTCCGCCGACAGGGCCGTGAGCGATGCCTGCGCGTCCCCGGCGTTCCGGGCCAGTGCCACCGCGACGAGGAGCGTCCCGGTCCCGAGCAGGGCCACGACCCCGGCGGCCGACGACCGCAGGACCGCGTCGGTCCCGGCCCGGAACCGCGGACGGGCCGCCGCCTCCTGGAGGCTCAGGGGCGACCGGGCGAGCAGCGGGCCGAGGGGGCGTCCCCGTGCCGTCCACAGCCCCACCGCGGCCGCGGTGGTCACGACCGGCGCGAGCGGGAAGGCGAGCGAGGACCGCTCGGCGGGCAGTCCGCCACCCTGCGCGTACGCCGCCGCGGCCAGGGCCACCAGCAGGTATCCGGCGCTGACCGCGCACAGCACCGCGGCCGCGGGGTGCCGCGCCGCCGGCTTCTCGTCGGCCTCCGCTGAGTCGCGGGCCGCCCGGTGCAGCAGCCACAGCGGCAGCACCACGAGCAGCAGCGGGACGGTCCCCACGGGCGCCGGGCTCCCACCGAGGGTGTCGGAGCGGACGAGCTCGGCGCCGTGCGCGAGCAGCCACAGCCCGGCCGCCACCCGCAGGGCCCCGTCCGGGCCGCTGTCCGGGTACGGGGAGATGATCCAGAGCGCCACGACGAGGACGGCCAGCGAACCGAGCCCGAGCCCCGCCGCCAGCGCTCCGCGCACGAAAGCGGAGGCCAACGCGGCCGGCATGCTCCGCCCGGTCGGCAACGTGAGGCTGCGCTCGGTCACTTGGGTCACCCGGCCATGGTCCCAACGACACGCGCTTATTTCGTGTAACGGACTAATAGCCGCTGTGTCGCTCAATATACGTTTATGTACTTTTTCACCCAGTGCAGTGTCTTGAAGGACCCGGAATGACACGGAGCACCCCTGACCCGGCCCGTTCCACGGAGCAGTTGCCTTCCCCCAAGGAGCGCCGACGGCTACGCGAGGCCCGTGCGTTGAGCCAGGATCAGGTCGCGGCCGCCCTGGGCGTCACCACGGCGACCGTGCGTGCCTGGGAGAAGGGGCGCACCAGCCCGCGGGGGCGCCGACGTGTCGCGTACGCCCGGCTGATCGGCTCCGCCGCGCGACCCGCAA
>NZ_JBEXWB010000605.1:0-2212 GCF_040629645.1 Streptomyces sp. NPDC005899
TGTCCGATTCCCGGCCGAAGCGGGTTCCTGCTGATTCGCTTTCCAGTTCTTCGCTTTCGCGTTTCCCTTTCCGGCGAGTCCGACTCTACCAGACCCGATTCCGTCCCGTTTCCGGTCCGAATTCGATATCCAGCGGCCTGCGGATGGCCTTTGCCTTTCGGCTGACTCGACTTTATCAGAAGCAAATCGACCGAAGCTAATCGGCTGACTGCGCGAATGAGAAGAATCGATCGGCTCTGCGAGGGCCCAGCCCTCGTCACGAGCAAGATGAACTTTAGTCGCTCCGGACCGGACATGTCCAGTCCGTTGGAACCGTTAAAATCTACCTCCCCGCACGGACCGTGTCAACAGTCCTGGCGGGCTCGGGAAGACTAGCAGGTCAGCGGCTGCCCACGCACATCGCCTCAGGCTGCGGAAGGCAGCTCGGCGCTTCGTTCGGCGGTGTCGAGGTCGCCCGTCTCGCCAGCTCGGGCGGCTCTGCCTCCGAGTACGTAGACGTACGCGAGGAAGACCAGCTCCGCGGCGAGCCCGATGGCGATCCGGCCCCACGTGGGCAGGCCGGACGGGGTCACGAAGCCCTCTATGACACCGGAGACGAACAGGACCAGGGCCAGGCCGACGGCCATTCCGATGGCTGCCCGGCCCTGCTGGGCCAGTGCGGCCCTGCGGGTTCGGGGCCCGGGGTCGATGACCGTCCAGCCGAGGCGGAGGCCGGTGCCCGCCGCGACGAAGACGGCGGTGAGTTCCAGCAGGCCGTGCGGCAGGACGAGCCCCAGAAAGGTGTCCAGGCGGCCGGCCGCCGACATGAGGCCGATGCCGACACCCAGATTCAGGACGTTGACGAAGAGGATCCACAGCACCGGAACGCAGAGAAAGGCCCCCAGCACCAGACACATCGCCGCGGCCTGCGCGTTGTTCGTCCACACCTGGGCGGCGAACGAGGCGGCGGGATGACTGGAGTAGTAGGTCTCGTACTCCCCGCCCGGCCGGGTCAGGCTCCGCAGGTCCTCCGGTGCGCCGATCGCCGCCTGCACCTCCGGGTGGGTGCCGATCCACCAGCCGATGACGGCCGCGAGGAGGGTGGAGAGGACGGCCGTGGGTATCCACCAGTGCCGCGACCGGTAGACAGCCGCGGGAAAACCCGCGGCCAGGAACCGTGCGGCATCGCGCCAGGAGGCGCGGCGGGTGCCCGTCACGGTGGAACGCGCACGCGCCACCAGCTGCGTGAGCCGGGCGGTCAGCGAGGGATCGGGGGCGCTGGACCGGAGCATCGACAGGTGTGCGGCGGTGCGCTGGTACAGGTCGACGAGTTCGTCCGCCTCCGCCCCCGTCAGACTGCGGCCGCGGTGCAGGAGGTGGTCGAGGCGGTCCCACTCGGTGCGGTGGGTCGTGACGAAGACGTCGAGATCCATGGTCGGCTGCTGCTCCAGGCATGGTGCGTACGGGTCCGTACTACGGCGCGCTCCCGGTCAGCTTGGCAGACTGACGTGTCCGAGGGGCAGGGAAGGGCGGCGAGGGGCGGGATGGCGATGGATGAGCTCGTGACCGGAGACGCGGTCGTGCTGGGATTGCATCCGGCGAGGCTGCCGAGCCGCGCGCTGGCGGTGGCCATCGACGTAGCGGTGACCCTGACGGTCTTCGTCGTCGTGTCGATCGTCCTGGCGTTGGCCACCGTGACGCTCGACGAGGCGGCGAGCGCCGCGATCGCGGTCGCCACCTTCCTCCTGGTACTCGTGGGCGGGCCGATCACGGTCGAGACGCTCAGCCACGGCCGCTCGCTGGGAAAGCTGGCCTGCGGACTGCGCGTCGTGCGGGACGACGGCGGGCCCATCCGCTTCCGGCACGCGCTCGTCCGCGGGTGCATGGGCGTCGTCGAGATCCTGGGGACGTTCGGTGTGATCGCCTGCGTCTCCTCCTTGGTGTCGGCGCGTGGCCGGCGGCTGGGCGACGTCTTCGCGGGGACGCTCGTCGTCCGTGAGCGGGTGACGGCGGGGCGGGCCGCCGTGGTGCCGCCCCCGCCGCCATGGCTCGTGGGCCGTTTCGCGGGGCTCGACCTGTCGGCCGTACCGGAGGGTCTCTGGCTCGCGATACGGCAGTACCTGACGCGGATGCACCAACTGGAAGCCGGGGCGGGCCGGTCCTGGGCCGAGCGGCTGTCGGCCGATCTGGCCGCCCGCACCGGGGCCCCGGTGCCGCCCGGGGTGCCGGCGCC
>NZ_JBEXWB010000606.1:0-2201 GCF_040629645.1 Streptomyces sp. NPDC005899
GCGCGGTCTCGTGCTCGGCCGCGCTCCTGCGCAGCGCGGCCTCGCCGCGCTTGACCTCGCTGAGCGCACTGCGCAGTTTGCGGTGCAGGGAC
Organism: Streptomyces sp. NPDC005899; assembly: GCF_040629645.1. Classification (NCBI taxonomy): domain Bacteria; kingdom Bacillati; phylum Actinomycetota; class Actinomycetes; order Kitasatosporales; family Streptomycetaceae; genus Streptomyces; species Streptomyces sp. NPDC005899. Next base: position 93 of record NZ_JBEXWB010000606.1, read on the forward strand.
TCGGCCTCCTTGCGGGAGGCGTCCAGCTCGGCGCGCAGCCGGTCGGTCTCGGCCCTGGTCTGGACACGGACCCGCTCCAGCTCCTCGCGCAGCTTCTCCAGCTCGCGCCGGGTCTCCTCGTCGGCCCGCTCGGCGTCGGCCCGCTCGGCCTCCTCACCGGCGGCGGTCACCAGCTTGACCCAGCCCGCCGGCCGCAGCACGTAGGCGGCCGCGGCCACGTCGACGGGGTCGGCGGCGGCGGGCGGCGCACCGGTCTCCAGCGGACCGGCGAGCTCCGGCCGGCTCCGGCCGATCCGCTCCCCGATGCGCCGGCGGAACTCCGGATCGCTCTCCAGGGCGGCCGCCATCGCGTTACCCGCGAACTTGACCCGCCTGCTCGGGGTGAAACGGGCGTACTGCCTGAGCTGGGACGGTAGTTCCGCGACGGTCAGGCCGCCGAAGGCCTCGGAGACCAGGGCCACGACCTTGCGGCGGACGCCCTCGGGCAGCGGGCGGTCGAGCGACTCCACGACGCCGTCGGCCGCGTCGGCCGGATCGGCGCCGCCTGCCGGCTGCTCCACCATCCATCACCCCAATGTGTCTGTCCGCACGGCCCCGTCAGGAGTCGGCACCCGGCCGGTCGACCAGCTCGATCTGGTCGACCGCGTTGCACCAACGACAGCGCACCGACTCGATGGTCTCACTGACCACCTCGCGCTCCTCGACACTCGACTCCCCGGCCAGGTCGAGATGCACGTACTCGACGACCTTGGAGGAGCGCGTCACGTCGAATCGGGTGAGGTTGCCGCAGAGTGTGCAGCGCCAGCGGGTCCCGTCCGTCGGCTGGGGAACCGTCGTCATCGTTGCGTCCTCTTTCGTCGTTCGTCGAGTCCCGTGCGTACCGGGCTGCGATCTCGCGGTGCGTCGTCGAACTGCGATGTCCCGTCAACCCTACGGCCTCGTGCATACCCCACGGCACGGCGAGGCGGTCCGTCCCGTCCTCCCCCGGTACGTCATGCTCTGTACGTGATCGATCGGCGGCATGTCGACTGGCGGAAGCGGGCCGGGGAGTACGCGGCGGCGGGCAGCGGCCCGGTCACGTACGGGATCATCGCACTGTGCGCCGCCGTCTTCCTGGTCGGTCCGCTTTCCGGCCTCACCCCCTCCCACGGCGGCGAGGACGCGGTCCTCGCCGCCCGGGCCGGGTACTTCGAACAGTGGGGAGTGATCCCGAGCGAGCTGTGCGGCGGCTCCGCGCACGCGGTGCTCACCCCGCTCACCGCGCTGTTCGTCCACGGCAGCTGGCTGCACCTGCTGGGCAACATGCTGTTCCTGTACGTGTTCGGCGCGATGGCCGAGGAACGCATGGGGCGCCTCGCGTTCGCCGTCTTCTACCTCTGCTGCGGCTACCTCGCCCTGGTGGTCTACGCCGTCGCACACTCCGACTCCGACCAGACCCTGGTGGGCGCCTCCGGGGCGATCTCCGCGGTGCTGGGGGCGTTCCTCTGCCTCTTCCCCCGGGCCCGGGTCACCAGCCTCTTCCCGTTCCTGTTCTTCCTGCCGCTGCGGTTCCCCGCCTGGATCGTGCTCGCCTTCTGGTTCGTACTGCAGTGGCTGGCGGCCCGCAGCGCCGGCAGCGGCCCGGGCGTGGCCTACCTCGCCCACGTGGCGGGGTTCGCCGCCGGGTTCCTCTACGCGTGGGGGCGCTACCGGCTGGGCCCCCGGCGCAAGGCTCTAGAGTGAAGTCTCCAGCCACGGCCACCGAGGGAGAAGCCAGCCGTGATCACCGCGATCGTTCTCATCAAGACCAGCGTGGACCGGATTCCGGAGATCGCCGAGGCCATCGCCGCGCTGGACAGCGTCAGCGAGGTCTTCTCGGTCACCGGGACGTACGACCTGATCGCCATGGTCAGGGTGGCCAGGCACGACGACCTGGCCGACGTCATCCCCGGCCGGATCAGCAAGATCCCGGGCGTGGAGGGCACCGACACCCACGTCGCCTTCCGCACCTACTCCCAGCACGACCTCGAGGCCGCGTTCGCCATCGGCCTGGACGCCTGAGTCCGGGGCGCCTGGGTCCGGCCGGGGACGGCACCCGTCCCCCGGCGGAGCCGCGCCCCCGCCCCGCGC
>NZ_JBEXWB010000607.1:0-2191 GCF_040629645.1 Streptomyces sp. NPDC005899
TGCACGAGCACCCGCGTGCACACGAGACCCCCGAGGCCCCCCACCTCTGCAACGCCCGAGCGCGCCGGGGAGGTCCGGGGGCGTCGGCGCAGGTAGGACGCGTGGCAGCCCGCTACAGCAACGCCTGCTGCCACGCATGGTGCAACGCGTCGCGCCTACAGGTCACCGACTCCCTCACCGGGAGTCGAAAGCGCGCGCGCCGCAGCGCGCCGGGCGCGGAGAGGACCGGGCGAGGGCGGGGCGTGGGCAGGGCTTGCGGGGCTAACCCCGCCGCGTCGCACTGTGCTGCCCAGCAGCCGGAACCGCCCTCCCACGAGCCCCGGCCGCCCCGTCCGCCAACACCACGACATCGAGGGGGAACCCATGACCACCGCACCGCAGCCCCAGAACCCGAACCCCATCCCGGCTGCGCCCATCCCGGCTGCGCCCACCCCGGTGCCCGTTGCGGTCCCGCCGGCGTCTCCCGGGCCGTCCGTGCTGAGGGTGTCTGCCGTGTCCGTCGTCTTGCACCGTGGCCGTCATGGCGCTCTGCGCCGGAGCCGGCCTGGTGGTTTTCCTCCGGCCCGGAGCCATGGCCCCGCTCACGGCCGCGCTCGGAACGGCCGGGTTCGTGGTCGCCGCAGCGTCCCCGTTCATCACTGCCGCGCTCGCCCGCCGGCAGCGCTGAACGGCCGTTTCCCCGCCGGGGGCCCCGTGAGCGCGCTTCTGCCGCCCTCGGGCCCCCGTTGCCCGGTGTTGGGCCGCGTGGGGCTGCCAGACCGCCGCACAGCGGCTCCTGGGGCGGTCCGGTCCGCCTCCCGGACCGCCTCTCGGCTTGACCTCCCAGGGGTCCGGGTTGTCTGTTTTTCTCGGCGCGGCGCGGCGCCCGCCCGCTGCCCCGCGCGGCGGGCCGGGCGGGGACGGATGTCATGCGGGCGGTGCGGGCGGGGTGCCCCGTCGCCTCTGGGTGCGGCGGAGGTGTCGGTGGGCGCGGTGGTCGGTCCACCAGGTGAGGCGGTCGGGGGAGTCCTGCGGGAACAGGGTCTGGACCGACGTCGCGGCGAGGGCCAGGACGAGGCAGATGATGGTGCTCCACCAGGGTGCGCCGGCCATGACGGTCGCGAGGCCGGACACGGCGGTGACGGACGCGGGCACGAGGTTGGTTGTGACGGGCACGGCTCAGGCCTCGTTTCCGTTGTCGTGGGCACTGCGCCCGGGACGGGGGTGATGGTGGGTCATGGCGGTTCTCCTGTGGGCAGCGGGCACCCGTGGGTGCGGGTTCACGCCGGAGAGGGCCGAAACGACGCCGTGCCGTCTCAACCACCCCTGTGGCGTGCGATGTTGCCCCTACAGTGACCGTTGGGTCTGGTGGTGGGCGACTGCGCCAGGAGAACTGTTTCCGGTGCGGTCCGGCACCGGGAATTCGGTGAGGGGGAGCACAGGTGACACACAACGGGGGCGAGGGTGGCGGGGACGGGGTTCTCGCACGCCGGCAGGCGCGTGAGGAGAGGGACCGGCTGAAGGCCGCCTTCGGTGCCCGGCTGAAGGTCTTGCTCGACTTGACGGGCTTGTCCTCGCGGGAGTTCGCGGCCCGGTTTCCCGCTTACAAGGACTCCACCGTCCGCAAGTACACGCTCGGCACGAACCTCCCGCCGTGGGACTTCCTGAACGACCTTCTCACCGAGGTGTCCCGCCGCACCGACGATCCTGCCGCCCCGCAGCGCCGCACCGAGCTGTTCACCGCCTACCGCACCGTCCTGATCGACACCGGCGCCGACATCCGCGGCAGCGACCAGAACTCCCTCCTGCTGCGCCTCCTGGACGGCGAGGAAGCACTGCGCCGGCTCCGCGAAGAGCTCACCGAGGTCCGCGAACGGGAGAACCGGCTCCGCCTGGACCTGGAGGAGGAGACCCGCCGGGCGGGGGCCTCACCGGCCGACCGGGAACGGCGGCACCGGCTCGAGGACGAGAGCCGGGCGCTCGCGGCACGCCGCACCGAGCTGGTCCACCGCCGCGGAACCCTGGTCGCGGAGCTGGACGACTGCCGGGGACGTTTGGCGGTGATGGAGGCGTCCGACGGGGCTTCTACCGGCCTGGTCCCGGCGGGAACCGGAGCCGGTGCGGGGGTGAACCAGCCGCCGGTACCGCTCCTGCCTCCCGAGGCGCCGGACCCGGCGAAGGCGGGCCGCCGTCGGCGCGTCCTGCTGCTGAC
>NZ_JBEXWB010000608.1:0-2190 GCF_040629645.1 Streptomyces sp. NPDC005899
CGACACCCGACGGCCGGCCCCGGCGCTGGTCCCCGGCGGTGGTCCCCTCCGTGCCGGCTGCCGGCCGTCTGGCCTTCCGGGCAGGGCGCGGCCGCCCGGCGGGGGTGGCGGCGCGAGCGGGGTCAGGCCGCGAGGGTGCCGGGGACGCCGGGTCAGGGCCGTGAAGGTGCCGGGGACGCGTGGTCAGGCCGCCAGGGTGTCCAGGAAGGCGGTGAGCTTGTCCCTGGTCCGCTCGATCTGCTGCTCGACGGTCAGCGACTCCTCGAAGCGCCGCCCGGACGCCGGGAGCTTCCTGCCCCGTACGTACAGCGAGCAGTCGAGGTCGGTGCATATGTAGATGCCCACCGAGTTCCCGTCGCGGCCGGCCTGCCCCCTCTTGCGGGCCGTCATCAGCGAGACGCCGTTGCCCGGATGGGTGGTCAGGCAGACCGAGCACATGCTGCGGTGCAGGAAGCCCCGCTGCTGGGACGGGAAGCGGAGCGTGACGCCGGTCAGCTCGCCGTGGAGCTCGGTGACGAGGTAGCTCCGGTCGGGCGCGGACAGATCCCGCCAGCCCAGGAAGTCCAGATCGTCCCACGGCTGCTCGTCGAGGTCACGGGGCAGGGGCAGGCGCTTCGCCTCGCCCTTGGAACAATTGACGAACGACCCGCGGATGTCCTGCTCACCGACTGCTCTCATACCGGCGAGGCTAGGCATTCCTACGGCCATTAGGCAAACGGTTAACAGCTATAGGCCGGTGCCGGCGGGACGGCCGATGGGCAGGTGGTGGGCCGGGGGATGCCGGATACCGAGGTCGGGGCGCCAGACCGCGAGGATCTGGGCGGACGGGTCGAACAGGGCGCCCGGCAGCTCGTGCGGCGCGGTCCACCGCCAGGCACTGATGAGGTGGGGCTCGGTGACCTCGGCGTCCTGCGACAGCGCCTCGACGAACGCGCCCATGCTGATCCGGTTGATGCCGCCCGCCACGTCGTGCACCATCGCGAACACCCGCACGGCGTCCTGCGGCACACGGAGCCCCGTCTCCTCGCGGAGCTCACGCGCGGCGGCGGCCGCGACCGATTCGTGCGTCGGGTCGATCTTGCCACCGGGCAGTTCCCAGGTGCCGTCGCGGTGCCTGCCGAGCAGGATGCGGCCCTGCCCGTCCTGGACGACCACTCCCACCCCGAAGGCGGCCTGGGCGAGCGGCGGGCGGGTGTTGCGGGTGGCGGGGCGCGCGGGGCCGGTGGCCATGGGCTGCTCTTCTCCCGGGTGGCGGGGCGTGGCGTGGGGTGACCCCGCCATCCTCACACGACCAGGTGGAGGCGGGTGGGGGAGACCGAGAGCCGGACGCTCTGACCCCACGTCAGCTCCAGTGCGTCCGACTCCACGCCGTCGCCGAACACCACCATCCGGTCCGACTCGACGGTGAGGGAGAGGCCGTCCTCGCGTCCCAGCTCGCCGGCCACCAGGCGGGTGCCGGTCACCGGCGACGGCCACGCCTCGCGTACGAACCAGAGCAGCCGGGGGTCGGCCGGGCCCGGGAGCCGCAGGCCGCTGCCGCGCTCGGCCCACAGGGAGCGCAGCCAGCCCGTGGCCCCCGTACCCGTGCCCACCAGGACGCCCGAGGACGCCTGGAGCTCCTCCGCCTGCGGATCGGCCGCGTCGGGACGGATGCGGTAGCGGGCGGTCTGGTGGCCGGCCGGTCCGAGGTAGATCTCGTTCAGGGCGAGCAGTCGCTGGGTGTCGTCGGCGACGGCCTCGACCATGGTGAGGGCGTCCGTCCGGACGCCGGGTGCCACGGCGGCCCGGCACAGGGCCGCCGTGTCGGCGGCGCGGTGCCGCACGAGCACGCCGGGGTTGCGGCCCGGATCGGCGTCGACGCCGATCACCGGCCGGCCGGCCAGGTACTTGGCGGCGTTGGCGACCAGCCCGTCCTGGCCGACCACGACGACCACGTCCTCGGGGGCGAACAGGAAGCGGTCGAGATCGGCCCGCTCCACCCGCGTGCTGCGCCACTGCTGCGGCACGGCGGCGGCCACGTCGACGAGCGCCCGCCGGTGGCGCGCGTGGCGCTCGGCGATCTCCTGGACGGACCGCCCGCGGGTGGAGAGGAAGAAGGCCGCCTGCCCGTGCGTCCCGTGCCGCGCCAGCAGTTCCTCGTACTCGGTCCTGCGGTGCACCAGCACCGCCCGCGGGGCCAGGCTCACGCCC
>NZ_JBEXWB010000609.1:0-2165 GCF_040629645.1 Streptomyces sp. NPDC005899
GGCGGGGCGTCCCGGCCGCCGCCGTCCCAGGTGGGCGACCTCTCCGCGCCGGGGCCGGAACCCGGACGGTGACGTGGCCGTGCGAACCGCCACCGTTTCAACGCGGCCGGAAATCGCCGTGAGTGTGCGGCCGGGCGGAGGCGTCCCCGGGGACTCCGCCGCAGGCGGCCGCCCCCGCGTCCGGCGCACTATCGTGGACGGCATGTCCGCACCCGAGTTGATCCGCATCGTCTCCCGTGACTCGCCCATGGCACTGGCTCAGGTCGAACGGGTCCGTGCCGAGCTCGCGGCCGCCCACCCGGGCGTCGTCACCGAGGTCGTCCCCGTGAAGACGACCGGCGACCGGTGGATGGGGGACCTCGCACAGGTCGAGGGCAAGGGGGCGTTCACCAAGGAGGTCGACGCCGCCCTGCTCGCCGGCCACGCGGATCTCGCCGTGCACTGCGTGAAGGACGTACCCGCCGACAGGCCGCTGCCCGCGGGTACGACCTTCGCCGCGTTCCTCGAGCGCGACGACATCCGCGACGCCCTCGTCCACCCCGGCGGACTCACGCTCGACCGCCTCCCCGCCGGGGCGCGGATCGGCACCTCCTCCGTACGCCGAGTGGCCCAGCTCGCCGTCTCCCACCCTCAGCTGCGCTGTGTCCCCTTCCGGGGCAACGCCAACCGGCGGCTGGCCAAGCTCGCCTCGGGAGAGGCGGACGCCCTGCTGCTGGCGGTGTCCGGTCTGCGTCGCATCGGCCGGGCCGACGTGATCAGCGACATCCTCACGCCGGAGGCGATGTGCCCGCCGATCGGGGCCGGCGTCCTGGGCCTGCAGTGCCGCGAGGACGACATCGGCACCATCGACGCGGTGAGCGCCCTCGACCACGCCCCGACCCGCCGGGAGACCACCGCGGAACGCATGTTGCTGCACGTCCTCCAGGGCCACTGCAACTCGCCGATCGCCGGCTACGCCACGACCCACGGCAACGGGGACATCTCCTTGCGGGCGCGTGTCTTCACTCCGGACGGGAAGACGGTGCTCGACGCCCATGAATGGGCCGGCCCGCTGGATCCCGCCACGCTGGGCACGTCCGTCGCCGTGGCCCTGCTGCGCCAGGGGGCGCGCGAGCTGATCGACGGCATCCCGCACTGATCCGTACGCGGCGGCGGCGAGAGCGCGGGAGCGCCGGCCAGGACGGCACGGCGGCGTCGGGCGACGCGAGTGCGACCGGCACCGCGTGCCTCCCGGTCACGCCGGCAGCGGGCGAGCCGGAACCTTGTGCGTAAGGTCGTCGCCATGGTGCATGTACTGAGCAGCCGGGTGCTGCTGACGCCGGGCGACCCGCAGGCCTCACGCGACTTCTACGAACACGGGCTTGGCCTGGCGGTCTACCGAGAGTTCGGTACCGGACCGGAACGGGGGACGGTGTACTTCCTCGGCGGTGGCTTCCTCGAGGTGTCGGGGCGCTCCGAAGGCCCGCCGACGACCACGCTGCGGTTGTGGATGCAGGTGGCCGACTGCGCGGCGGCACACGAGGAACTCGTGGAGCGCGGAGTGCGGGTGCTGCGGCCGCCCGTACGCGAACCGTGGGGCCTGATCGAGATGTGGATCGCCGATCCGGACGGACACCGCATCGCGCTGACCGAGGTACCCGCCGACCACCCACTGCGTTTTCGTCCCTGAGAGGGGATCTCCTAAATCGACTTCGGCGTTTCCGTGGTCATGGCGCGACTGTCCGTGTAGCGTTTGCGGTAGCTGTCATGGTTCCGAAGTACCGGTCGCCCGTGAGTACGCTTTCGCGGGCTTTTTTGCTGTTCAGAGTCTCTGAGGACCAGGGCGATCACCTCCGGTTCCCGCAAGGTGCGGGAACCGACCTATGAGTCCCCTTGGAGGACAAAATGGCCAGCGGTACCGTCAAGTGGTTCAACTCGGAAAAGGGCTTCGGTTTCATCGAGCAGGACGGCGGCGGCCCGGACGTCTTCGCCCACTACTCGAACATCGCCGCCCAGGGCTTCCGTGAGCTCCAGGAGGGCCAGAAGGTGAACTTCGACGTCACCCAGGGCCAGAAGGGCCCCCAGGCGGAGAACATCACCACCGCCTGATCCGCTCACCCACGGACGCTCGCTCCCGGTCGACGGGGGCGAGCGTCCGTGTTACCGGGCCCCGCTGCCGGTACGGT
>NZ_JBEXWB010000610.1:0-2156 GCF_040629645.1 Streptomyces sp. NPDC005899
CGGGCATCCGCCGGACCCCGTGGCGGAGGGCGCCCCGCCCGGGGCCGGGCCGCTTCGCCCGCGACCCGAGCACACCCAGGAGGAAGCCCACGGGGATCGTGAGCACCCCCGGTGTCTGCAACGGGAACACCGCGAAGTCCCACTCCGGGAAGAGCGCGACCGGTGTGCCGGAGAACGACGGTGAGAGGACCATCAGGCCCGCGGTCAGCGGCAGCGTCCCGTACACCGTCCACCGCACCCCGCGGGCGTCGAACCCCGGCCGGAACAGCGCGTGGAACAGGACGGGCGGCAGGACCGACGCCGCGGCGGCGAACGACAGCGAGAGCAGGATCTGCGGATTGCGGTCGTGCGTGTACGCGGAGAGCAGCACGGCCAGCGCCCCGATCGCGACGACGCACCGGCGGGCTCGGCGGATCTCCCGCGCGGAGGCCTTGGCCCCGTCCCGGGAGGCCGTCTCCGCCGCGAAGTCGCGGGCGAGGGAGGAGGCGGCGGCCAGCGTGATCCCGGCCACGGCGGCCAGCGTGGTCGCGAACGCGGCGCAGGCGACGAGCGCGAACAGCGGGCTGTCCCGGGGGCCGGTGGCGCCGGGGTCAAGGGCGCCCGTCACCATCAGCAGCGCGGTGCCTCCGGCCGGGTCGGCGGCGCGCAGCGCGTCCCGGCCGATCAGCGCGGAGGCACCCAGCCCGACGACGACGATGCCGGCGCACAGCACGGCCACGGGGGTCACGGCCCACACTCCCGCCCGGCGCACGGTCCGGGCGTCGCGCATCGGGTACAGCCGCATCATGATGTGCGGCATGCAGGCGGCGCCGAGGACGAGGGTGAGCTGGAAGCCGATCAGGTCGAGCACGCCCACCAGCCCGTGGCCGAACTGCAGCCCGGTCCGCCCGTAGGCGCTCCCCGCCCCGCTGCCCGCCCGGGCCGCGTCGAAGAGGGCGAAGGGGGACCAGCCGTAGCGGGCGAGCACGAGCCCCGCGAGCAGGGTGACGGCGGCGAGGACGACGGCGACCTTGAGGATCTGGATGTATCCGGTGCCCCGCATACCGCCGAACGCGGAGTAGCAGACCATGAGGGCGCCACTGGCGACGGTGCAACCGGTCAGGGCCCCGTCCGGCAGCCCGAACATCGCCGTCATCACGTGCCCGGCGGTGGTCAGCTGTACGAGCAGCAGGGGGGCGAGCACGACGAGGGTGGCCACGCCGAGGGCCCTGCGCACGGACTCGTCGGCCAGCCGGTCCGCGAGGAAGTCGCCCATGGTGAACACGCCCTTGCGGCGCAGGCGTTCGGCGAGGACACGCATGACGAGCACGAGCGAGGCGACGGTGGCGAGGGCGAACAGCACGCCGTCGAACCCGACGAGTGCGACGGAGCCCGTGGTGGAGAGCAGGGTGGCCGCGGAGACGTAGTCGCCGGCGATGGCGAGTCCGCCCCCGACGGGGCCGAGGGCGGCTCCGCCGGCGTAGAAGTGCTCCGGATCGTCCTGGTCGGCCGCCGCGAGTCCGCACAGCAGCAGTGACACGGCGACGAAGCCGAGGAAGATGACCACGGCCAGCGACCGGGCGTCGACCGCGCCGCTCATCGGACCGGCTCCGCGGCGACGGCGGTGGAAGGGGCAGCTGAGAACATGCGGGCCAGGCCATCAGGTGCGCAACGGCCGGGACAGGGCACGGACCGGGTACGCGGCACCCGTACAGCCCCCCGGACCCGCCCCTGTGCCCCGGCACAGGGCACCGGGGGCCGTGCGGCGCGGGCCGTGTCTCCACCGGGGGTCGGCATGCCGACGGGTCCGGGATCGGCCCGCGGGCGGGTGGGTCGCACGCCGGGCCGCCCAGCGCCACCCCGGGCCGTTCTCACCGCACCCCCGCCGTGAGCGGTGGCCTCAGTCCGCCAGGAAGCGCCGCGCCGCCAGCGCCAGGGACACCTCGACCGCGTCCGACGGCCGGGTCAGGCAGCGCCCCGTCAGCTGTTCGAACCGTCGCAGCCGGTTCAGCACGGTGTTGCGGTGGCAGTACAGCCGCGCCCCGGCCCGCTGCGCCGAGCCGTCCGAGTCCAGCCAGGCCGTCAGGGTCTCGATGAGCACGTCGCGGTCCGCCGGGTCGAGCCGGTCCAGCGGCCCGAGCACCCGGCCGGCGAGCGCCGTGCCGAGCGCGGGCGAG
>NZ_JBEXWB010000611.1:0-2149 GCF_040629645.1 Streptomyces sp. NPDC005899
CGCTGCGGGCGCGGTGGGTGCCGCGGGTGCGGCCGGCGCCGTCGCGGGGGCCGGAGGCGCCTCCTCCGCGCCCGGCGCGCGTCCTGCTGCGGGCGCCGGCGCGGCCGGTGACGCCGTCACCCCTCCGCCGGGGACGGCGACGGGCTCCGGCACTTCCGCCCGTACCCCCTCGGCTCCCGCCGTTGCCCCGGCTTCTTCCTCCGCAGCGACCGGACCCGGGCTCGGGGAGAGCACACGGGAGCGGCTCCGCGGCGCGCTGAGCTCCGTGCGGAACGCGAAGACCTCGGTGGCATCCGCCGCCGGCCCGGGCGCATCGCCGCGGCCGGCCGGACCGCCCGCCCAGGCGCGTGCCTCGATCACGGACGTCGTGCCGCGCCGCACGCTGGCGGTCATCGCCGGTGTCGTCGTACTGGCCGTGCTGGGCACGGTCCTGGCGATCACCCTCGGCGACGACGGTGAGGGCGACCAGGGCGGCAAGGGCGACGGCGGCACCAACGCGTCGGCCGGGGCGGCGTCCGGTGGCGGCGCGGACACCGGCAAGGGGTCCGGCAAGGACACGGGCAGCGAGAAGACCGGTGGCTCCGGCGATGAGGGCGACGGCGCGAAGGGCAGCCAGGGAGGGGGCGAGGGACAGTCGTCCGGCAGTCCCTCACCCACCCCCGGGGGTGAGGCCCCGGCCAAGGGCACGCTGCCCGCGGGCTACAAGAAGGTCGCCAACAAGCAGTTCCACTTCTCCGTCGGGATGCCCGAGAGCTTCACGTTCGACAAGATAGCGGGGCAGAACTCGGGTGCCATCTACAACGCCGGCGGTGGCTTCCCGCGCCTCCAGGTGGACTACAGCCCCTCCCCGAAGGACGACGCCGCCGATGCGTGGAAGGCAGCCGTGTCCTCCGTCAGGGGGCTCAGCAGCGGCTACAAGCACATCCGCATCAAGCCGGTGGAGTACAACGGCTACCCGACGGTCGCCGACTGGGAGTTCTCACGTGTCCAGGACGGCATGCGGGTCCAGGTCCTCAACCGGGGCTTCAAGGCCGACGCCAGCCACGGATACTCCATCATGATCAGCTGCAAGCAGAGCGAGTGGGACGGCGCGGAGTGCCGGACGCTGCGGGAGACGGCGTTCGCCACCTTCGCGCCCACCGACTGACGGGCCGGTGCCCGGCCGGGCGGACCGGCGGCCGGGTTGGCCCGTCCCACCCGCGTGGCGGCCGCTTGCCACGTATCGTGAGAGGCCATGGACCGTACGCAGCCGGGATTTCCGGTCAATTGCGCGAGAAGTGACCGTACTTGACGGGTTGATGAACTGAGGCGGTCTCGGTGACCGGGAGACCGTGCGCTCTGGGGAGGCGTCGTGGACGACTACGCGGGTCGGGTACTTGCCGACCGCTACCGCCTTCCGCTGCCCCCCTCCGATGCGTACGAACTGGTCGAGACCAGGGCGTTCGACACGTACAGCGGGCAGGAAGTCCTCGTCCGCCAGGTGCCGTTGCCGGAAGTCGTGGACGCGGAGGTCGTCGACGCCGACGGGTCGCCCGGGGCGGCCAGGCGGGGTGCCGGGCGGGCCGTGCGGCGGCCCACGGACCCCGCGGTCCGGCGGGCGATCGAGGCCGCGCAGGCGGCCGCCCAGGTGCCCGACCACCCGCGGCTGGACCAGGTCTTCGACGTGTTCGCCGAGGCGGGTTCCCTGTGGATAGTGAGCGAGCTCGTCGCCGCCCGGCCACTCGCCGCGCTCCTCGCCGAGCGCCCGCTGAACCCGTACCGGGCCGCCGAGATCGGCTCCGACGTGCTCACAGCGGTCCGGGTGCTGCACGCGCACGGCTGGACCCACCGCAACATCACCGCACGCACCGTCCTGGTCTGCGACGACGGCCGAGTGGTGCTGACCGGGCTGGCGGCCGGTGCCGCCGAGGAGGCGCTGTGCGGGTACGCCCCCGTGCCGCAGCCCGACGACGACGCGAGCCTTTACGGGGCCCCGGCGGTCGAGACGGGGCCCACCGGGCCCTACGAACCGCCGACCTCGCAGCTGCCGGGTTCCGACGCACCCTACGGCCCCGAGGAGACTTCGGCGGGTGTGCCGACGGCACGGCCCACCACGGAGATCGAGGCGGCGCACCCCCAGGCCGAGGGCGGAGGGCCGGGCCGGCAGGAG
>NZ_JBEXWB010000612.1:0-2136 GCF_040629645.1 Streptomyces sp. NPDC005899
GCCGCCATGGCGGCGCTGGGCCGGTGATCCGGTACGCCCACCGGCGGGCGTACGGACACGGATGCGGCCGCGGGGCACGCCGGACGACTCGTCGACCCGAAGGCCGGCGACGCACGGCGGACCGCCCTGCCCGGTCGGAGGATCGGGCAGGGCGGTCCTGCGGGACGGGCGGACGGGTGCGGTTTCGTCACGCACGTCCCGGCCGGTGGCCGACTCCGGTCAGGAGGCGGTGCAGGCACCCACCACGGGCGCCGTCGTCGAGCCGTTCGTCGTGACGGTGAAACCGAAGGTGGTCGACGCGCCGGCGGCCAGGCTCCCGTTCCAGGTGGGCTTCACCGTCATCACGGTGCCGGCGGCGTTCCAGGTGGGGGTGCCGTTCCAGGTCGCGGACACCTTCTGCGGTGCGGTGACGGTCACCGGAACCGTCCAGGTGCTGATCGGTGAGCCGCCGGCCTTGATGGTCACCTGGCCGTTGTAGCCGCCTGCCCACGAGGCGGTCTGGGTGTAGGCCGCGGTGCAACCGGCGGATCCGCCGCCGTCACCGCCGTCACCGCCGCCGTCACCGCCGCCGTCGCTCGCCCCGCCGAGTGCGGCGAGCACCGCGTCGTAGGCCGGCTTCTTGTCGTAGTTGCCGTCGAACAGGAGCGGGGTGCCGCTGCTGCGCCACGAGTACTTGTCGGTGATACCCCAGACCGTGATGCCGGTGCAGCGGGTGACGGCCAGGCAGGCGTTGACGACACTGCTGTAGTTGGCGGCCTGCGCGGAACCCGACCCCTCGATGTCCAGTTCGGTGATCTGCACGTCCACGCCGAGGTCGGCGAAGCGCTGCAGGTTGGCCCGGTAGTCGGAGGGGACGGGGGAGTTGCTGTTGAAGTGGGACTGGAAGCCCACGCAGTCGATCGGCACGCCGCGCTGCTTGAAGTCCTTCACCATGGCGTAGACCGCGTCGCTCTTCGCGTTCCGGCCGTCGGTGTTGTAGTCGTTGTAACAGAGCTTGGCGTTCGCGTCGACCGAGCGGGCCGTGCGGAAAGCCTCCTCGATGAAGCCGTTGCCCAGCTTGTCCTGGAAGGGCGAGCTGCGCCGCGCGCCGCTGCCGCCGTCCTGGTACGCCTCGTTCACCACGTCCCAGGAGTCGATCTTGCCCTTGTAGTGCGTCATGACCTGGGTGATGTGGTTGTTCATCGCCGACCGCAGGTCCGTCGCGCCCAGACCACTGACCCAGCCGGGCAGTTGCGAGTGCCACACCAGGGTGTGGCCGCGCACCTTCATACCCTGGGCCTGGGCATGGCTGACGATCTGGTCGGCGGCCGAGAAGGAGAACGATCCGCGGGTGCTCTCGACCGCGTCCCACTTCATCTCGTTCTCGGGGGTGACGGAGCCGAACTGGGCGTCCAGCGTCGAGGCGTACTGCGCCTCACCGAGGTGGTTGGCCGCCACCGCGGTGCCGAAGTACCGGCCTTTCGCCGCCGCCGCGTCGCCGAGCGTGCCGGCGGCCTGGGCCGTACCTGCGAGCGACACGACACCGGCGGCGGCCAGAACACCCGCCGTGAGGAGGGACATCGCGCGCCTGGCGCGAACGGGCGGACGCGTGCGGGCGGACCCGCCCGCGCTGAATATCCTCTGGGCCATCACGTTTTCCAGCCTCTTCTTCCGGTTGCCGGGCGGATCGGACACGGACGCCCGGGCGGGGTGGGGTCGAACCGTTCGAGGTGCTGTGCGTCCGTCGGTGTCGGCGGAACGGCGCCTGTGCCGACAGGAGGAAACGAGCGGTGGAACAAGGGGAGCGAGGGAGAGTATGCGCCCCGCGCCCCGCCGGGTCAACGCTGTGTTTCCGAAATATTTCCGAGCGAACAACCGCTCAAATGGGAGGAGTTGGCAACGTGAGCTGCGGTTATGGCGCCTGGGTCGGGTGATGGCATGTCACCTGGTTCCGCTTCGATGAAACGATGGTCAGGCGTGGCGAAACGCGTGCACAGGAGACGGCGAAAGTTTCGACAGGCTTCGACGGGCTCGCTCCGGCCGCGGTCGGCGGCGCCGGAGGCCGGTGTGCGGAGGTCCGGGCACAGGAGGAGCGGACCACCCTTCCGGGCGACCCGCTCCTCCTGGTGCGCGCCGGGGCGCCCGCCCTCGAACGGC
>NZ_JBEXWB010000613.1:0-2057 GCF_040629645.1 Streptomyces sp. NPDC005899
ATCGCGTCGGGGCACCTGGAGCAGGTGGAGGATCCGGCTCACGGCCGGCAGCGCCTGATCCGGCGTACGCGGCAGGGCGTCTCCAGGGCGGTCCGCAGGGCGGTCACCGCCGCCGTGCCGATGCGTGCCGCCAGCTCCTCCTCGAGGCGCTCCAGGATTCCGACGGCCTTTCGGTGGGTGAGAGCGCCCTGCCGCGTACGCCGGATCAGGCGCTGCCGGCCGTGAGCCGGATCCTCCACCTGCTCCAGGTGCCCCGACGCGATCAGGCCGTGCACGGCCTGGTGCGCCGACTGGCGGGCGACGCCCGTCCTGCGGGCCAGCTCGGCCACGGTCGTGCCCTCCTCGTCCAGTACGGCGAACAGTTCCAGCTGGGCGGGGGACACCGGAGCGGCCCCCGCGGCCTCCAGGGATGCGAGCAGCCCCTCCTCGAACCAGCGGCGGGCGTCGAGCAGCAACTGGGGGAGGCTGGGGCGCGGCGGGTGCATCGGGTCCTCGTCGTGGGAGGTGAGCAGGGAGGGTGAGTGTACGACCTGGCTTGTCAAGGTACGCTCCTGCGTGTCAGGCTACCTGACACCTGCCGTGAGCCGCCTCCCTGGAGCATCCGTGACCTTCGAATACGCCACCCGGTACCGCCGGGCCTCCCACATTCCCCCCGAGCCCGGCAAGCCGTACTTCATCGAGAAGGGGCACGGCGACCGCGCCCACCTGTTCACCGACCTGTTCACCATCTACGCGGGCGGGGAACAGACGGAGAACACCTTCAACTTCTTCACCTGCGAGGGGCCCAAGGGCGACGTCATCCCCGCCCACTCGCACGCGGACACCTACGAGGTCTTCTACATCACCCACGGAGCCGTCCGGCTGTTCGTCGAGGATCTCGAGGGGGAGCAGTACGAGAAACTGCTGACGCCGGGCGACTTCGGCTTCGTGCCGAAGAACTGCCCGCACTCCTACCGCATGGAGCGCCACCACAGTCAGATCGTCGGCGTGGCCGCCGGACCCGGCGGCACCTTCGAGAGGTTCTTCGAGAACCTGGGCGCCCCCGCGGAGGAACTGGGCCTGCCGCGCGAGGCCGTCGTCCCGGCCGGTGAGAAGTTCGCGACGGTTCCGAAGGCGTACGACGTGACCTTCCTGCCCCAGCAGCGGTGGGGCACCCGGTGAACCCCGAGCTGCTGAAGGTGATCAGCGCTCCCGCGCCGGACATCGCTCCGCTCCCACCGGCCGTCGTCCACCCGTCCGGGGTGCGGGAACTGCGTGCGCTCCCCTACGCGGAGGTGGAGGGGAGCAGGCCCCTGGAGCTGGACCTCTGGTTGCCGCCGGACCAGGGCTCCACCCACCCCCTGGTCCTGTTCGTGCACGGGGGCGCCTGGCGCCGCGGGCGGCGCGACGACATGGGCCTGCGGACGCGGGGCTGGGACCCGGGCCCCTTCGCGCGCATGGCATCGGCCGGTCTGGCTGTCGCGACGGCCGACTACCGGCTGAGCGGCGAGGCCCCCTTCCCGGCACCCCTGGACGACCTGCGCTCGGCACTGCGCTGGCTCACTCTGCGCCGCGCCGAACTGGGCATCGACCCCGGCCGCACCGTCGTGTGGGGGGAGTCCGCGGGCGGGCACCTCGCCTCCCTGCTCGCCCTCACCCGCCCCGGCCCCGCCCTGGCCGGCGCCGTCATCTGGTACGGCCCCAGCGACCTCACCGCCGCCGGGCCCGGCACCCCCGAAGCGCTCCTGCTCGGCGCCGACCCGGCCACCGTCCGGGAACGGGCCGAGGAGGCCAGCCCGCTGACGCACGCACACGCCGCCGCGCCGCCGTTCCTCCTCGTGCACGGTGAGCAGGACGCGATGGTGCCCCGCGAGCACAGCGAACGTCTCGCGGCCCGCCTCGCCGAGGCGGGTGCCGAGGCCGAACTGTGGACGGTGCCCGGCTCGGACCACGTCTGGTACGGGCTCCCCGACGACCAGGTGGAAACCGTCTTCACCCGGTCCCTGCGCTTCGCCACGGACCGGCTGCTGCCGCCCGGGCGCCGGTAGGGCGGCGGGGGCGCGCCGCACCGGCGGCGC
>NZ_JBEXWB010000614.1:0-2047 GCF_040629645.1 Streptomyces sp. NPDC005899
CTGCTGGCCCTGGCCCGGACCCTGCTTCGGCGGCTGCTTGCCGCCGTGCGCGACCTCCATGGGGAGCATGACCAGCGCGGTCGTGCCCCCGGAGTCGGAGGGGCGCAGCTGGATGCGGATGCCGTGGCGCAGGGACAGCCGGCCGACCACGAACAGGCCCATGCGGCGCGAGACCGAGACGTCCACGGTGGGCGGCGACGCGAGCCGCTCGTTGATCGCGGCCAGGTCCTCCGGGGAGAGGCCGATGCCGGTGTCGTGGATCTCGACGAGCACCCGCCCGTCGGGCAGCGCGTGACCGGTGACCCGGACCTTCGTCTGCGGCGAGGAGAACGACGTGGCGTTCTCCAGCAGCTCGGCGAGGAGGTGCACGAGGTCGTTGACGACGCGGCCGGCGACTTCGGTGGCGGGCACCGCGGCCAGTTCGATGCGCTCGTACTGCTCCACCTCGGAGGCGGCGGCACGGAGCACGTCGACCAGCGGCACGGGCCGGGTCCACCGGCGGCCGGGCTCCTCGCCCGCGAGGACGAGGAGGTTCTCGCCGTTACGGCGCATACGGGTCGCGAGGTGGTCGAGCTTGAAGAGGGAGGACAGCTGGTCCGGGTCGGCCTCGCGGGACTCCAGTTCGGAGATGAGCGAGAGCTGGCGCTGGATGAGGCCCTGGCTGCGGCGCGAGAGGTTGGTGAACATCGCGTTGACGTTGCCTCGCAGCAGCGCCTGCTCGGCGGCCAGACGGACCGCCTCGCGGTGCACGTCGTCGAAGGCCGCGGCCACCTTGCCGATCTCGTCCCGGGAGTGCACACCGACCGACTCGACGGACGTGTCGACGTCCTGCGGGTCCGTCTCGGAGAGCTGCCTGACGAGCTCGGGCAGCCGGTCCTGGGCGACCCGGGTGGCGGTGTCCTGCAGCCTTCGCAGCGAGCGGATCATGGACCGGGCCACGACGAAGGCGCCGACGAGCGACACACCGAGGACGATGAGGATGACGGCACCGTTGAGGATCGCGTCGCGCTGCGACTCCTCACGCAGTTCACGGGCCTTGCTGTCCATCTGACCCAGCAGGGTCGACTCGATGGTCTTCATGGCCTGGATCTCGTTGGAGGCCTGGTCGTACCAGTCCTTGTACGAGCGGGCCTTGCTGCCCTCCATGCCCAGCGGGCTGTCGAGCACCTTCTTCGCGTACATGTCGGCAGCCGTGATCTCCGGGTTGCCGTTCTCCAGCGGCGCGATCAGCTCGGCCGAGCTGTTGCCGGTGGTCTCGTACGTCGTCTCGAACGTCTTGCGCGCCAGGTCTTCCTTGGTGAGCGCGTTGCGGCCGAAGGCCTGCTCGTTCTCGTCGAGGTTCGTCTTGCTGCTGCCACCGCCCGGCAGGGCCGCCGCGATGACCGCGCGCTGGATGGACGCGTACTCCTTGGAGGAGGAGAAGGCCGCGAGCGCACGGGTCCGCTTGATCATGTCCGGGTTGCTGGTCGCCTGCGCCATGTCCTGCGAGAGGCTCAGCAGGGAGGTGATCAGCTGGCTGTACCGGTCGATCGTGTTGAGGCTGGGGGCGCCGTTGGCGTACGCGTCCTTGCGGATGCTGGTGATGTCGCCGAGCTGGTTGCCGATCTGGCTGACGCTCGCGTGGATGCTGTCCAGCGCCGAGTCGCCCGGCGTGTTGCCGATCTCGTCGGTGGCCTCGAAGAACGCGTCCTTGGCCCGGTCGGTCCGCTTACGCGGCTCGGAGACCTCGAAGTCGGTCGCCTTCCCGCCGTTCGACAGGGGGCCGGCCGAGCTGTCGCGCTCGTCCTGGAGGGCGTTGGCCAGGGCGGTGGCCTGCTTGGTCATCTCGGTGAGCAGCTGCATGTGCTCCAACTGCTCCATGTCGTTCATGGATTCGTTGATGCGCAGTCCGCCCAGGGTGGTCGCGGCGACCACGGGCAGGGCGAGCAGGGAGACCAGGCGCGTGCTGATGCGCCAGTTGCGCAGGGCCATACGGGAGCCGGTGCCGGGCGGGCCGGCGGGCTCGGGGGACGCCGCCTCCTCCGGGGCGCCGCCGGCCGCACCGGGG
>NZ_JBEXWB010000615.1:0-2040 GCF_040629645.1 Streptomyces sp. NPDC005899
CCGCGACGCCGACGGCGGACACCTCGCGCCCGGCCACCGCGCCCGCGCTCGCCGACGGCGTCAGGGCGTCCGGCACGGTGTTCTGGCCGCCGGGGGCGTCGTACGTGTAGAAGCCGCGGCCCGCCTTACGGCCGGTCAGCCCGGCCTCGCTGAGCTGGCCGAGCACCGGAGCGGGTGCGTGCAGCCGGTCGCGCGACGCCGTGTACATGGCCTCCAGCACCGTGCGGGCGGTGTCGATGCCGATCAGGTCCAGCAGGGCGAGGGGGCCCATCGGCAGACCGCAGCCCAGCTTCATCGCGGCGTCGATGTCCTCACGGGAGGCGTAGTTCGCCTCGTACATCGCCGCCGCCTGGTTCAGGTAGCCGAACAGCAGCCCGTCGGCGACGAAGCCCGGCCGGTCGCCGACCGCGACCGGCTCCTTGCCCAGTTCGCGCGCCAGGCGGGTCACGCTCTCGACGGCCGGTGGCGCGGTGAGCACCGAGGAGACCACCTCGACGAGCTTCATGGCCGGCGCCGGGTTGAAGAAGTGCAGGCCGAGGACGCGCTCGGGGTGCTGTGACTCGGCGGCCAGCCGGGTCACGGACAGGGCGTTGGTCCCGGTGGCGAGGATCGCGGTGGGGGAGACGACCGCGTCGAGGTCCCGGAAGACCTGCTGCTTGATCTCGTACGTCTCCGGCACGACCTCGATGACCAGCTCCGCGTCCGCGGCGGCCTGGAGATCGGTGAACGTGCGGAACCGGGCGAGGACGTCGCGCCGCTCCTGCTCGGTGATGCGCTCACGGTTCACGGCGCGTGCGGTGGAGGCCTCCAGGGCGGCGACCGCCTGGAGGGCGGCGGCTTCGCTGACGTCGATGCCGATGACCTCGCGGCCCGCACGGGCCAGGACCTCGGCGATGCCGGTTCCCATGGTGCCGAGGCCGACGACGGCAATGGTGCTGAGCGGGGTGTCCATCACGGGACTCCAGGGTGAGTGACGGCTGTGAGGAGCACACGGGCGCGGGCGGTCGGGGTGAACCGGCGCTCGGCGTGCGGGGGCTGCGTGTCGTGGTGCACGGGCCCGGGTGCTCGGGGAGCACCGGGAACCCGGGAAGGGTGACGGACTCTGTCCCGAGTCGCGTCGCACGAACCGCCGAACCGACAAGCACTCCGGGTGGCTGCGTCACCAGGCCACCGGAGCCGGCGGGAGGGTGTCCCGCTCACATGAGATTAACCGGCGGGTAACGAGCGCGCCAGCCCTGGCTCCCTGTGCGCTGGCACACACTTGGGCACGGTGGGCCGCCACTGGGTCGGCCGGGGAGTGGGCGATGTCCACGGACCTGGGATGGACGGGGGCCATGACGTACGGGAGCGCAGGTGTCGGGGCCCGGCTGGTCGCCGCCGGAGTGAACCGGTCGCGCGTGGCGGAGCGCAGGCGCTGTCGGCGCGGGGAAGCGCCCGGGCCGTGTACGGGCGCCGCGGGCGCTGTGCACCGTGCGTGCGCGAGGATAAACTCTGTGTCATGGACGAGGAGTTCCGCTCGCTGACCGACCGGCTGCGGGGCGAGGCGGGGGAGTCTCCCGACTTCCACCGGCTGATCGCCACCGAGGACGCCGAGGAGCTCGCCCACGTGCTCGTGGAACGCGAACGCCCGCTGTGGGCCCGGGAGATCGCGGCCTTCCGGCTCGGCTGCCGGGGCGATCGCCGGGCCTTCGAGGCGCTCGTCCTCCTGCTCAACCACCGCGACCCGGAGCGCTGCGTCTCGGCGGCCCACGCACTGCTGCTCCTGGGCGATCCCCGAACGCCCCGAGCGGCGGCGGCACTTGCCACCAACACGCTGCGGACGGCGTACGCCCTGCACCCGGTGCGCCTGCTCACCGCCCTGCGGGCGCCGGAGTCCGTACCCGCGCTCGTCAGCACCCTGCGCGGGCTGCTGGCGCCGCAGGAGCCGCACTGGCGTGTCGCGCTCGCCTGTGTCGAGGGGCTGGGAAGCCTGGGGGACGGGGCGGCCCGCCCGGTCCTGGAGGCGGCGCTGCCGCACCCCCGGCTCGGCCCGGCGGCGGC
>NZ_JBEXWB010000616.1:0-2000 GCF_040629645.1 Streptomyces sp. NPDC005899
GGACGGCACCGGCGTGGGCCCCGGGGCGGGCGGCGTGGGCACCGGCGAAGGCGGCCCCGGCACGGGCGGCGCCGGAGCCGGCGGTACGGGGTCGGGAATCGGATGGGTCATCTCGGGCCTCCTACAGCAAACAGACGTACGAGCGGATCGAGATGGATCTCATCTCCACCGTCTCCCGGTGCGGCTGCCCGCGCCTGCCGAGTCCATACCTGCGCCCCACCCGACCGGGTGCCCGACTCATCGGGGCCCGACTCATGCGGCCCCTGCCCCGGGCCGCCTCCGTGCCCGATCGGCATTCCGCCCGTCGCCCGCATGGCGTCGTGCGCGACCGGCCCCGTCGCCCCGCTTCGGTCCTCGCGTCCGCGTCCCGCCGGGATCAGAGCAGCTCGGGGTGCGACTCGAGCTGCCTCCGCGCCTCCCGCACGAGCTCCTCCGGAGCCTCGGGCGCCTGCTCCGGGTGGCGAAGGGCCCACTTCGCGACGTACGGGCACAGCGGCACGACGGGAACGCCCTCGCGTGCCGCCATGGCGTAGAACTCGCGGGCCAGCGCGCCCGCGATGCCCTTCCCCTCGTACGCCGGCTTCACGACGGTGTGGACGGGGACCAGCGCTCCCGGCGCGGGGTACATCGCGAAGTACGCGACGGTCCCGGCGGCCGTACCGTCCTCGTGGGCGACCAGCTTGCCGTGCTCACGATCGTCGCGGATCTCGACCGATGTGTTCTCCACTGCCATGTCGTCGCTCCTCGTGCGCCGGACGCCTGTCGGGAAGGGAAGGGTCAGCCCCGCGCGGGAACCGCGTGCGGACTGCGTTCCGTGCGGGTGCCCGGCACGGGTGCCGACGCGTCGGCGCCGAGGGCGACGATGCGGTTGTCCGCGTCGACGTGCACGACGCTCGGCTTCAACTCGCGGGCCTCGGCGTCGTCGACCTGGGCGTAGCTGATGAGGATGACCAGGTCACCGGGGTGCACGAGGTGGGCGGCGGCCCCGTTGATACCGATGACCCCGGAACCCCGCTCGCCCTCGATGACGTACGTCTCGAGCCGGGCCCCGTTGTCGATGTCCACGATGTGCACGAGCTCACCCGGCAGGAGGTCGGCGGCCTCCATCAGATCGGCGTCGATCGTCACGGAGCCGACATAGTGCAGGTCGGCCTGGGTCACGGTTGCGCGATGGATCTTGGACTTGAACATCGTACGCATCATCGAGGTGCTCCTGAACTAGGCTTCCTGCCTACGAATGTGCAGGTCAGGTGCTGTTTCCCTACCTTACAACCAGTCGCGTGCCCGGGCAGCTTCCCCGGGTTCTCAGGACTCGTGCTCACCACTCACCCACGCCCCCTGATGCCCCGTCAGGAAGGTCCGGGGGAACATGGCTCCCCCCCCGGGCCCCCATCGCGACGACTGCACAAGACTAAGCAGCTTCACCGGGAGGATGCCCGTGATCAGCGTCACTCCGACGGTCCGGGCGGCGGTCAGGAACGAGGGCGTCCCAGCTGTGCGTCGACGTGGGAACCCACGTCCTCACCACCGGCCGCCGTCAGGACGCCCTTGACGAGGCCATGCAGCACAACGGCGGCGACATCAACGGCGGTGCGGGGTGACGCCGCCGGCCTGGACCGCGTGCACGGCACCGTCGAGCGGGAGAAGGCGGGAGAAGGCGGGAGAAGGGAACGGCAGGTCTTCGGGGAGCGCGCGGGTCCACGTCGGCTACGTGCCGGTGGGCCGCCCGGAGGCGCCGACCGGCGTGTGTGCCGTGCGGGCGTGGTGGACCGCTTCCTGCGGTGTCAGCCGGGCGCCCCTCCCGTACGCCTCCGAGAAGGCGTCCGCCCCGAGCGCGGCCCGGGCCGAGGTGGTGATGCGGTCGACGTCGGCCCGTTCGGCGGGCGGCAGGGGGGCCCCGGCCCTGCCGCGGGCGGCCGCCGCCGCCCCCAGGAGGACGGCCGCGCGGGCGCCGGGGTAGCCCTTCCCCCCGGCCACGAACTCCCAGTCACCGCAACCCC
>NZ_JBEXWB010000617.1:0-1982 GCF_040629645.1 Streptomyces sp. NPDC005899
GCCCCGGACACCCGGACGGAGGACGGAGCGCAGCACCCCGCCGACGGCGAGGCCCCCGCCGCCCCGCCCGCGACCCCGCCCGCCCCCGGATACGACGACGTCGAACGCGAGGCCGTCCTGCGGGTCATGCGCGAGCGCCGCGACATCCGCAACGGCTTCCGCGGCGACCCCATCCCGCACGAGGTCCTGCTCCGGGTCCTGGAGGCCGCCCACACCGCACCGAGCGTCGGCCACTCCCAGCCCTGGGACTTCGTGGTCATCCGTTCCGCGGAGACCCGCCGGACCATGCACGAACTCGCGCAGCGCCAGCGCGAGGCGTACGCCAAGTCGCTCCCCAAGGGCCGGGCCAAGCAGTTCAAGGAACTGAAGATCGAGGCGATCCTCGACACACCGGTCAACATCGTCGTCACCGCCGATCCCACCCGCGGGGGCCGCCACACCCTCGGCCGGCACACCCAGCCCCAGATGGCCCCGTACTCCTCGGCGCTCGCGGTCGAGAACCTGTGGCTCGCCGCCCGCGCCGAAGGCCTCGGCGTCGGCTGGGTCAGCTTCTTCGACGAGCGCGAGATGGTCCGGGCGCTGGGCCTGCCCGAACACCTCGAAGTCGTCGCGTACCTGTGCGTCGGCTACGTCGACGAGTTCCCGGAGGAGCCCGAGCTCATGCAGGCGGGCTGGTCCAAGCGCCGGCCGCTGTCCTGGGTCGTCCACGAGGAGACGTACGGCCGGCGGGCCCTGCCCGGCGAGGAGCCGCACGACCTGCTCCAGGAGACCATCGCCGCCATCCGCCCGCTGGACGCCAAGGCGCTCGGCGAGGCATGGGAGCGCCAGAAGCGGATGACGAAGCCCGCGGGCGCGCTCGGCATGCTGGAGATCATCTCGGCGCAGCTCTCCGGACTCTCCCGGATGTGCCCGCCGCCGATCCCCGAGCCCGCGGCCGTCGCCATCTTCGCCGGTGACCACGGCGTGCACGCCCAGGGCGTCACGGCGTGGCCGCAGGAGGTCACCGGCCAGATGGTCGCCAACTTCCTCGGCGGCGGCGCGGTGTGCAACGCCTTCGCCGCCCAGGTCGGCGCGGAGGTCTGCGTGGTCGACGTGGGCGTCGCCTGCGAGCTGCCCGCGACCCCCGGGCTGCTGCCCCGGAAGGTCCGGCCGGGAACGGCCGACTTCACGACCGGTCCCGCGCTCACCCGGGACGAGGTGCTCGCCGCGATCGAGGTCGGCATCGAGACGGCCCGCGACCTGGTGGCGGCCGGCAACAAGGGCCTGCTGACCGGCGAGATGGGCATCGCCAACACCACCGCGTCGGCGGCGCTGATCTGCGTGTACACCGGCCTGGACCCGTCCGAGGTGACCGGCCGGGGCACCGGGATCAACGACGAGATGCACGCCCGCAAGGTCGACGTGGTCCGCCGTGCCCTGGAGCTGCACCGGCCCGACCCCGCGGACCCGATCGGGGTGCTCGCGGCGGTCGGCGGTCTGGAGCACGCCGCCATGGCGGGCTTCCTCCTGGGCGGTGCCTCCCTGCGCACACCGGTGATCCTCGACGGGGTGAGCGCCGGAGCCGCGGCGCTGGTCGCCCGGGCCATCGCCCCCGAGGCGCTCGCCGCCTGCATCGCGGGGCACCGGAGCGCGGAACCCGGCCACGTGGCCGCCCTCAACAAACTGGGGCTGCGCCCGCTGGTCGACCTCGACCTCCGCCTCGGCGAGGGCACCGGTGCCCTGCTCGCGCTCCCCATCGTGCAGAGCGCTGCCCGGGCGATGCACGAGGTCGCGACGTTCGACTCGGCGGGAGTGACGGAGAAGTAGTGGCCGTGACGGGGGAAGCAGTGGCCGTGACGGAGCGGTAGCGGGAGCGACGGGCAGACGGGCGGCCGGGCTGTGCCCCGCCGTACCGGCGGCCGGGAGCGCCCCGCACGGCCGCCGTACGTCCCCCGGTCACCGCCCGGCCCGGCCCCTGCCGGGACCGGCGGTGACCGGTCCCG
>NZ_JBEXWB010000618.1:0-1982 GCF_040629645.1 Streptomyces sp. NPDC005899
CCAGCAGTGGCGGCAGGGCCCCCGTGCGGCTCTGCTCGGCGAGTCCTTCGGTGTCCCACCGCACGGCCACGGCCACGGGCCGGTCACGCCGGATCGCGGCGCCCAGCAGGGCCAGGCCCGTCCCGGCCGGCAGGGGGCGTATCCCCAGGCGGGCCATGCGGGCCACTCCCGTCGCGTCCAGACCGCTGCCCATGCCGCCCGCTGTGTCCCACAGGCCCCAGACGACGGAGACACCGGGGAGTCCGGCGGAACGCCGGCGTTCCATCAGGCCGTCGAGGAACGCGTTGCCCGCGGCGTACCCGCCCTGTCCCGCCGAGCCGAGGGTGCCGGCCAGGGAGGAGTAGGACACGAACGCGGAGAGGTCGAGGTCCGCGGTGAGTTCGTGCAGGTTGACGGCGGCGTCCACCTTGGGCCGCAGCGTGCCGTCCAGCTTCTCGGGGGTGAGCGCCGCCAGGACGCCGTCGTCGAGGACGCCCGCGGTGTGCACCACCCCGCCGATCCGGACGCCCTCGCCGGCCAGGGTCCCGAGGGCCTCGGAGAGTGCGGCCCGGTCGGCGGCGTCACAGGCGACCGTGCGGACGTCCGCCCCGAGGCTCCGGAGGGACTCGATGTCCCGCGCCGCGTCCTCGGAGGGCGCGCGGCGGCTCATCAGCACCAGGTGCCGCACGCCGTGCGCGGTGACCAGGTGACGTGCCGTCAGCCGGCCGAGCCAGCCGAGGCCGCCGGTGACCAGTACGGCCCGGCCGGTGTCCCAGAGTTCGTCCTGCGACGGCAGCTCCAGGACGACCTTTCCGATGTGCCGCGCCTCCGCCAGATGACGGAAGGCCTCGGGCGCGCTGCGGATGTCCCAGGCCGCCACGGGCGGCGGCCGGAGCACCCCCCGCTCGAACAGGTCCAGCAGGGTGCGCAGCATGGCCTGGATGCGGTCCGGTCCGGGATCCCGGACGTCGAAGGCGAGGTAGTCGACGCCGGGGTGGCTCCGGGACACGGCGTCCCGGTCGCGGCGGTCGGTCTTGCCCATCTCCAGGAAGCGTCCGCCGCGCGGCAGCAGGCGCAGCGAGGCGTCGGCGAACTCCCCCGCCAGGGAGTTGAGTACGACGTCGACGCCCCGGCCCGCCGTCCGCTCCAGGAACACCTGCTCGAACTCGAGAGTGCGGGAGGAGGCGATGCGGTCGTCCGGCAGCCCGGTGCCGCGCAGCGCGTCCCACTTGGCCGGGCTGGCCGTGGCGTACGTCTCGGCTCCCAGGTGGCGGGCGATCTGGAGGGCCGCCGTACCGACGCCTCCGGTTCCCGCGTGCACCAGGACCGACTCGCCGGCACGCAGCCCGGCGAGGTCCACCAGCCCGTAGTAGGCGGTGAGGTAGGTGACGGGGACCGCGGCCGCCTGCCGGTACGACCAGCCCTCGGGGATCGGGCAGACCAGTCGCCGGTCGGTCACGGTGGTGGGCCCGATACCGGAGAACAGGCCGAGCACCCGGTCGCCGGGGCTCAGGTCCGTGACCCCGGGCCCGACCTCCACCACCACGCCCGCGCCCTCGCCGCCCTGTCCGCCGCCCCCGGCGTCGGGGTCGACCGAGGGCGGTATGACGCCCAGGGAGAGCAGGACGTCACGGAAGTTGAGGCCGGCGGCGCGCATCCGGACGCGGATCCGGCCGGGTGCCAGCGGTTCGCCCGCCTGGGGCCAGGGTTCCAGGGTCAGGTTGGCGAAGGACTCCTTGGCCACGTAGTCGAGCCGCCATTCCGGCTCGCCGGCCGGGGGCCGCAACGTGGCGGCCGGGGCGGCCGGGGTGAGGCCGGGGCGGTGGGCGACGCCTCCGCGCAGGGCCAGCTGGTCCTGGCCGCCGGACAGCGCCCCGGCCAGGACCGTGACGAGGCAGGCGCGGGAGGCGTCGGTCCCGTCCGTGTCGAGGAGGACGAAGCGTCCGGGTTGCTCGGCCTGCGCCGCGCCCGTCAGGCCCCAGGCCGCACGGTGCGCGGACCGG
>NZ_JBEXWB010000619.1:0-1978 GCF_040629645.1 Streptomyces sp. NPDC005899
GTGAGCACGGGTGCGCCGGCCGGGTCGGTCGCGGTCAGGGCACAGGTGCCGCCCGCCGCGCCGGCCAGCCGCACCCGCAGCCGGGTCGCACCGGTGGAGTGCAGGGTCAGGCCGTCGTACGAGAAGGGGAGCCGCAGCGTCCCCGGCTCGGCCGGTGTGGCGAGCAGGAGGGGGTGGAGGGCGGCGTCCAGGAGGGCGGGGTGGATGCCGTAACCGGCTGCCTCGGCGTGGAGTTCCTCGGGCAGCGCCACCTCCGCGTACAGGTCGCCACCCGACTGCCACGCGGCCTCGAGCCCCCGGAAGGCGGGCCCGTAGGCGTAACCCGCTTCCGCGAGGTGCTCGTAGAGGTGCTCGTGGCCGAGGCGGACGGCGTCCGCCGGCGGCGAACAGTCCTCTTCCGCGGCGACGGGCGCGGCGGCGGTGAGCACGCCGGTGGCGTGCCGGGTCCACTCCCCCTCGCCCCAGGGCCCGGTCGCGGTGTCACGGGCGGAGTGGAGGGAGAGCGGCCGCTCGCCG
This sequence comes from Streptomyces sp. NPDC005899, assembly GCF_040629645.1. Taxonomy (NCBI): domain Bacteria; kingdom Bacillati; phylum Actinomycetota; class Actinomycetes; order Kitasatosporales; family Streptomycetaceae; genus Streptomyces; species Streptomyces sp. NPDC005899. Next base: position 517 of record NZ_JBEXWB010000619.1, read on the forward strand.
TCGCCGCCGGGTGCGCCGACGGAGATCTGCAGCCGGACGCCCTCCTCGGGTACGACCAGCGGTTCCTCCAGGACGAGTTCGCGCAGCCGGTCGCAGCCCGCCCGGTCACCGGCGGCCAGCCCGAGTTCGGCGATCACCGCCCCCGGCAGGAGCACCGTGCCCCCGATGACGTGCTGGGCCAGCCAGGGGTGGGTGCGCGGCGAGAGACGGCCGGTGAGCAGCAGGCCGTCACCGTCGGCGAGGCCGGTCATCCCGCCCAGCAGCGGATGGCCGGCGGGTGTCACGCCGAGGGCGGTGGCGTCGCCCGTCGCGGCTCCGCCGTCGAGCCAGAAGCGGCGGCGCTGGAAGGCGTAGGTGGGCAGTACGGCCCGCCGGGCACCCGGGAAGAGCCGGCCGGTGTCCAGCGGGACGCCGTGCAGGGCGAGATGGGCGAGGGCGGCGGCCACGGTGCGGGTCTCGGGGTGGTCCGGGCGCAGCAGTGCCACGGGCGGGGACGCCTCCTCCCCCAGGACGGCGCCGGCCAGGGCCGCGAGCACGGGCGCGGGCCCCAGCTCCACCCATGCGCGTACGCCCTCCTCCTTCAGGGTCCGCACCCCGTCGGCGAACCGTACGGTGTGCCGCAGGTGACGCACCCAGTAATCGGGGTCCGCCAGTTCCTCGGCGGTGACGAGGGCGCCGGTGAGGTCGGAGACCACCGGGATGCGCGGGGCGTGACAGGTCAGCCCGGCCACCACCTCGCGGAACGCGTCCAGGACCGGGTCCATGTGCGGGGAGTGGAACGCGTGGCTCACCTTGAGCGGGGCGGTCCTGCGGCCCTCGCCCCGCCAGACGCCGGTCAGTTCGGCGACGGCGTCCGCGTCACCGGTGACGACCACGGAGGTGGGTGCGTTGACGGCCGCGATGTCGAGGCGGCCCTCGTAGCCGGCGAGCGAGGCGCGGACCTCGTCCTCCGTCGCCTCGACGGCGGTCATGGCGCCGCCGCCGGGCGCCGACTGCATCAACCGCCCCCGGTGCGCCACCAGGGTGCAGGCGTCCGCCAGGTCGAGCACCCCGGCGACGTGGGCGGCCGCGATCCCCCCGACGGAGTGGCCGAGGACGCGGTCGGGGACGGCGCCGTAGTGCTCCAGCAACCGGAACAGGGCCACTTCCAGGGCGAAGAGGGCGGGCTGGGTGTACTCGGTCCGGTCCAGGCGCGAACCGGAGGCGTCCGCGTCGTCCGCTCCCGTGGCGAAGACGACGTCCTTGAGGGGGGCGGGCAGGTGCCGGTCGAGCTGGGCGCACACGTCGTCGTAGGCGGACGCGAACACGGGGTGCGCCTCGTACAGCCGGCGGCCCATGCCGGGGCGCTGGCTGCCCTGGCCGGTGAACAGGAAGGCGGTCCGGGCCTTCGTCCGGCGGGCGGCGCCGGCGGACGGGGCGGGTCCGCGGAGCACGTCGGCGGAGGGTTCGCCCGCGGCCAGCG